>JAIRJR010000417.1 GCA_031260575.1 Tannerella sp. | reverse complement strand
AAAAGCCTTCCGCGAAAAACGAATCGATTTCATCAAACCGGTCTCCTGTCATTTATATCCTGTACGCGTTACAAAATATAAAACCCATTATGCAGTCAATTTTCACCGGTGGAAAGTCTGCCGGTCAGCGGAAATATTGGGAGAGAAAACGGAAATTTCTGCCTATCGTTTTCTACGCGAAGCGCTTATCCGAAAATTCGGAACGTCGTGGTATGAACAGTTAGACCTTTGTGCCCGGGAATATCTACTTTACCGCCTTTAAGCTCATATCCAGACTTTTTGTCGAATGGGTAAGCGCACCGACCGAAATATAATCGACGCCACACACTGCATAATCGCGTAAAGTATCGAACGTGATACCGCCCGACGATTCTGTTTCAAAACGTCCATCAATACGTCGCACAGCTTCCTGTGTATCAGCCGTACTGAAATTGTCGAGCATGATACGGTCAACATCGCCAACGCGTAAAACTTCTTCCAACTCGTTGAAATCACGGACTTCAATTTCGATTTTAAGGTCTTTTCCCTTTTCCTTCAGGTAATTGCGTGCTTTTGTAATTGCTTGTTCGATTCCGCCGGCAAAATCTATATGATTGTCTTTCAGCAAAATCATATCAAACAAACCGATACGGTGATTCTCACCTCCTCCTAACCGCACAGCCTCTTTTTCCATGATACGCATTCCGGGCGTTGTCTTTCTGGTATCAAGTACTTTTGCTCGAGTGCCTTCTAATTGCTTTGCATAAAGGTGGGTAGTCGTTGCGATTCCGCTCATGCGCTGCATTACATTCAACACAAGCCGTTCGGACTGCAAGAGCGACTGCACTTTCCCTTCGACCGTAAAAGCAATGTCTCCTTTTTCAACCTGGGATCCATCCGGGATAAACACTTCAATTTTGAGTTCCGGGTCGAAATGATGAAAAATCCGTTTAGCCATTTCAACTCCCGCCAAGACACCGGCCTCCTTGATAATCAACCGGCTTTGACCCTCTGCGGTGGGTGGGATACAGCATAATGTGGTATGGTCGCCATCGCCGATATCTTCAGCAAAAGAAAGTGCTATCAGGCTTTCAATCAGTTCGTCAGTAGTTTTCATTCGATTCGAATGGATTGCATTAATACGTTATTATCTTTTGTGACATACGTAATATTAACCCGAAACTCACCATTATCAGTAGATAATTTACCTACTATAAATCCCGTTTCGTTTCGATCGGCATGATGTAACACCGTAAAACCAGTCGGTTTGACTGATTCAAAAAACCGGTTGAGCACAGTAGCTGCATCTGCTCCCGTACCTTTATTTTTCGCGCCGGGCACTGCAATATCTACTTCCGAATCCATATTTCCGGCGCCATCCAAAACCTTCCCTTCTTTAAAGATATTGACAATCTTTGCGATATCACCGGCTTCCATACTCAAAACCGAGAGCATAAAAGCAAACATACAAATCATTCTTCTCATCGCTCTTTCCTCCATTTTTTGATTATCCGGTTACAAAGATAATTTTTTTTAATGACAAGTGACAAAAAATGTTGCGGTTTTCAATTTAAGTCTCAATATTTGCATCGAGTGTGCTTCCACTGTTTTTACAAACAAGTCTATTTTGGAAATCTCTGTTTGTTTATTTATTTGTATTTTTGTGGGTTGATTAGAAATTGAAACGTATGACAACTTTTTTATTCGAAAAGATCGTTTATGGGCCGGTTCATAGCCGTAGATTGGGTGTATCTCTGGGTGTTAATATTTCACCGGCCGATGGGAAACGATGCTCATTCAACTGTATTTATTGCGAATGCGGATTGAATGAACAGCGTCCGGCAAATCTGAATGCCCCAAGTCGTGTCGAGGTATATAATGCCTTATATATGAAATTGTCACAAATGAAAACCGAAGGCATTTATCCGGATGTGATCACCTTTTCGGGAAACGGTGAGCCGACGCTTCATCCCGAATTTGCCGGTATCATTGAGGATACATTGGCGACACGCAACCGGTTGTGCCCACAAACCCGTGTAGCTGTATTATCCAATTCAACCATGCTGCATAAGGAAGTTGTTTTTCAGGCTTTATGCAAAGTCGACGACAATATGATGAAGTTGGATTCGGTCTTTGACGACCGTATCAGGCAAATCGACAACCCGGAAAACAAACGTTTTTCTTCAGCAGAGCTTGTCAGGCAACTTTGCCGTTTTAAGGGCAAAGTGATCATCCAAACCATGTTTTTACGGGGTGAACGCGATGGAATCGTGATTGATAATACCGGCGATGATGAGATTGCAGCATGGATTGACACATTAAAGAAAATCAATCCGCGCAAAGTAATGATTTATACCATAAACCGTGAAACACCGGTGAAAACGCTGCAAAAAATTTCTTTATCCGAATTGGAATCTATTGCAGAACGGATACGTAATGAAGGACTTGAAGTATCGGTATCGGGCTGAAAAGACCATTTTTCAAGAAATCCCCTTTTTCGGTTGGATAAAAAATAAAATTCCTTTGGTCGACAAAAATAATAAAATCAAAATAATTATGATAAAAGCGCCGGATGGAGCTTGCAGGTAATAAGAGAAAAACAATCCGGCTACACAAGCCAAAAATCCGGTCAGGATGCTTCCCCAAATAATTCGTTTGAAATTGGATGTCAATAAATTCATTGTCATCTGAGGCACAGTCAACAGGCTCATTAATAGCATAATGCCGACTAAACGGATAGAAAGTACGATCGTTACGGCAATAAATACAATCATCAAATATTCAATCAGCCTGACAGGAATACCCTGAGTCAAAGCAAAATCCCTGTCAAATGCCGTATACACGATCAGGTGGTAATAAAAAAACAAGATCACACATAAAACAGCAACAACAACTAAGGCAAAGTAAATATCCATTCTGGAAACCGTTAAGATATTCCCAAAAAGATAAGAAGATAAATTAGGGGCATAGCCCGGAGTTAGCACAATAAAAACGGCTCCCACAGCCATCCCTAATGACCATATTGCAGCAATAGCCGAATCTTCGCGTACATGATACGTCCGGCTTATCCATTCAATTCCAAAAGCAGATAGTACGGCAAACCCTATGGCAGTCAGAAAGGGATTTACCCCCAGATAAAAGCCCAATCCCAACCCTCCAAATGAAGCATGCGTTATTCCTCCGCTGATAAAAACCATACGACGGGATACCACATAAGTCCCCACAATACCACACATAATTGAAATCAGCAAGCTACCCCAAAGGGCGTTTTGGAAAAAGGTATATTTTAACAATTCCATTTACCAGCTTTTTCTCACTTGACTCAGCGCTTTCTGTCGAACTTCTTCCAAAATCACTGAAGCTCCATTTCTGCGTTTGCTTTCATCGGCAGCTTCCATAAAGGTAAATATCTCGATCGTTTCTTCCGGTGAGACAGGAGGAATTCCTGTCTGAAAATACTTCGTAACTACTTTCAACAAAGGAGCATAACCCGCATCAACGCCTATCGACTTGATACCGGTTTCTCCATAGACTTCGCCACCGAAACCCGTACGCCCTTTTCGTAATCCCCTGAATGTTCCGATCCGGTCATCGACCCAAACGCCGACCGCAAAATCCGTATCCTGTGTATGAATACGTGAAACGCGCTGACAACCTGTTCCCATCACAGTAAACAAAGCCTCCACACCATGCACACCATACCAGTAAAAATCAGGATGGGTCTTTTCCAGAGTACAAGGACTGTAAGTGCTCGCTCCCAATATATTACCAATACTTTTCCGGTTGACAATCTCATCCATATTCGTCATGTAACGCATCGAAGAAGTTGAAAAAACCGGAACCTGAAAATCCTTTGCTGCCTGGAAAATACTGATTGCATCGGTCAGCGATCCGGCAACGGGTTTATCAATAAACATGATTTTCTTTGCTTTAAACACCCGGATAGCCTGCTCCAAATGAAGTCTGCCATCATTAGTCTCCAACAAAATCACGTCCGTGATTTTCAATAATTCATCAATCGAATCGACAATCTGAATTCCCATTTCACGCATCTGATCGGTATATCCCGGAATCCGGGTCATACTCGATTCAATATCCTTACTCCCATGCGGATAAGCCGCAACAACCCGGTACCCGCCAAAATCATTTGAAGTGTCCTCCCTGTTTAGAATTTTAGTGAACTCAATCGAATGTGACGTATCCAACCCAATCATTCCGACCCGCCGTCCTACATTCACCTTAATATCCTGTTGACCAAAAGACAAACCCGTAGTCAATATACCTGCTCCAGCCAAAGCCCCTGTCTTTAAAAAAGTACGACGATACATAATTTTCTATTTATTAGTTATTTATAATTATTTTATGCCAAGTTGTCAAATGATCACATCAACCGGACTTCCGATAATTCGACCATACAAAAATAATCATTCTCTTTCAAAAAAACCATATTGTTTCAAAATATATGTAATTTGAGAAAAAAAATCAACACAATTGTTGCAAATCCAAAAATAGTTCATAACTTTGCATCACTTTTAGAAAAGAAAAGGGCGTTTAGCTCAGTTGGTTCAGAGCATCTGCCTTACAAGCAGAGGGTCGGCGGTTCAAATCCGTCAACGCCCACAAATGAAAATCAGGGACTTACAGTAAAATGTGGGTTCTTTTTTTACTTCAAAGCTGTCTTTGTTGCTCATTTTTAAATCTTGTTTATCAGCTTGAATTACATTGTATCAATGAGAAAATATTAAAACGGGATTTATTTATCCCAATTTTGTTTTTCTCTAAAAAGTATTACCTTTGCCTCACCATCAAGAGAAACAATTCTCTTTGTAATGCTGCAGATACGCTAAGATAGATAATTAAATTTGATATGAAACGAATCATTGTTTTTTTGTGTTTTGTTGGTTTATCATTCGGCTTCCTGTCTTGTAATAGCGATAAACCGGTTAAAGTATTGTTTATTACAGGCGGGCATGATTATGATCAAGAAAATTTTCATGCCATGTTAGGCAAGTTGCCGATTACTTACGACCATGTTGAACATCCCGGTGCACATGCGATGTTCAAGGAGGATAAGATAGGCGCATACGATGTGGTCTTGCTGTATGATATGCCAAAAGAAATTTCTCCTGAGGCGCAACAGGATTTTATTGATATGCTACACAGAGGTAAAGGGTTAGTCGTTCTTCATCACGCTTTTTGCAGTTACGATTATTGGCCTGAATTTGTGAAAATTGTCGGCGGACGCTATCACCACTTTCAGTGGACGAAAGACGGAGAAGTACAAAAACCTTCAACCTATCATCATGATGCTACCATGCAAATTCGCGTGGAAGATCAAACACATCCCATTGTCAAAGGGATTACCGATTTTGAGATTATCGATGAAGCTTACGGCGGAACCGAAATACGGCCAAACATACTTCCTGTGCTTTCTACAAGCTCTCCTTTAAATGGTCCTTTTGTCTGCTGGACAAACCAATACGGCAAATCGAGGGTAGTCGCATTGACATTGGGGCATGACAAACAAGCGTGGGAAAACGCTTCATTCATCCAAGTTCTTTCTCAAGCCATTGTTTGGGCTAAAAAAGTCGAACGACAGAAAGGATTTGACGGGCAAAACGCTGAATACGAGATCACAAAGCCATTACCTCGCAGTACGCCACAAGCTGAAAAAGTCAACCGGCGAGGCGTTTCGGAATTTCTGCAAGCTATCAGAAGTGCAGAACTTGACTTACACAGCCTGATGATTGTTCGAAACGGAAAAGTGGTTACTGAACAATGGTTTGGAGATAATGCGCCCGACAAACTCCATGCGATGTATTCTGTGAGTAAAACGTTCACAGCTACCGCCATCGGCTTTGCAGTGAGCGAAAACCGACTGAAAGTGACTGACAAGGTAGCTTCCTTTTTTCCCGATAAAATGCCGGCAGAGGCGAGTCCGGGTCTTCAGTCATTGGAGATACGCCACCTCCTCACGATGTCTGTCGGTCACGACATTGATCGTGTAAGCCGGGCGCGTCGCGAAGCAAACGCTGATTGGGTAAAGGCTTTCCTGTCTGTGCCTTTAGATGTAAAACCGGGAACCGTTTTCCTATATAACAACCTGGCTTCTTACATGCTTTCGGCAATCATCCAAAAAGTAACCGGCGAGAAGCTAATCGATTACCTTACACCACGCTTATTCAGCCCGTTGGGTATTAACGGCGTAACATGGGATGAAAGTCCGCAAGGCATTAATTTAGGTGGTTGGGGGCTGAGTGTAAAAACAGAAGATATGGCTAAATTGGGGCAGTTATTTTTACAGAAAGGAAAATGGAACGATAAACAACTATTGCCCGAATCATGGATAGCAGAAGCTACCACTTCACAAATAGCTTCTTTACCATCCGGACCGTTAACCATTAAACCCGAAAAAAGTGATTGGACACAAGGTTACGGATACCAGATGTGGCGTTGCCGTCATAATGGAATCCGTGCCGATGGTGCTAACGGGCAGTTTATTATAATTCTTCCGGAAAAAGATGCCGTGATTGTACTGACTTCCAACGTCTCCGATATGCAAGCCGAACTCAACCTGGTTTGGGAACATTTATTGCCTGCATTGAACTGATTTCTTTAGAGTGTTTTCGAATGATTATATCACTGAATTTTATGAAATTTTTTACAACACTATTATTTATCATTATGCTGATTACAAGCGTTTTTGCCCAAGGACGCCGTAGCGGGATGCCATGGACAACCCGCAGTGAAGTCATTGCCCGTCAGGGTATGGTATGTTCGTCGCACCCGTTAGCCACGCAGGTGGGTGTAGATATTTTAAAGAAAGGCGGCACAGCTGTCGATGCTGCGATTGCAGTGAATGCATGCCTCGGGCTGATGGAGCCGACCGGTTGCGGAATTGGCGGCGACCTGTTTGCAATCGTATGGGATGCTAAAACCCAAAAACTATATGGACTGAATGCCAGCGGAAAAGCGCCAAAAAGTATCAATATTGATGCGC
>JAIRJR010000414.1 GCA_031260575.1 Tannerella sp. | reverse complement strand
TCTATTTGATATTTTCCCGTTGCAAAGTTACGAAAATAATAACTTAAACAACAAACATTTTGACATTTCCTTGTTATCCGCTTATTCCGATTTCCCTGAATCGCTCGTTTAATTCTTTTATCCGTTCTATCAATTTTCCGAAAGGCAATGACTCGCCATATATCATATTTGCCTGCATGAAGGAATAATCGCTGCGCCACCTTTCTATGACGAATTCGGGGGGAACAAAATTGATAGTATCCGGCGAGTGTGTGGAGTAATCAATCCCGCTGATGGCTGTCAGTTTACTCCGGTGATCAACAATGGATTGGTATAACGAAATATCGTCAAGCGCATTTCGCGCAAAACCGGTATCCATGAGCCGTTCCAAATCGTACAGATGTCGCGACATTCTTTCAACACGAATGTTTTCTGCCGGTTTCTGAAATTCCTCATGCAAAAGGAATGCTTTTTCGAGGAATGTACGTTGGGGAATGACAGTCGGGATGGGTGCCAAAGGGTCGGCAAATGAGGATTGAGGATATGAATTTGCGATGATGGAACGTATTTCGACGTTTTGACTTGGTTCAATCAGCGAACGTGAACCGATTTCAATCAAGACTTTATCTTTGATGTATGTATCTTCGTCGTCGGAAAGCAACGCTTCGTACTTCAATTCGATGATTTGCGGGTCTGCGGAAGTGTCCTTGGTTTCGGGGATATTCATCGAAAATCCGGCTATTCCCATGTCTTCCAAATGATATGTCAATTGGTCTTTCAACGAGGTGCTGATATACAAACATGAAGCCTTGCGAAGTTTTGTAATGGCGCTTCTGTTCAGTTTTCCTTCAAAGCCGAAGAAAGAGCGGTCAATTGCAATATCAACGTCTTCTGACATCCGCTCTATCAAATTCCATGCTTTACTCAACGACGTGCCACCTTTAAAAACCATAATTTTGGCGCAATCGCAACGGAACAAAGCCTGTAATACCATTGTTACCCACCAGTCTTTTTCGATGGATGCAAAGGAAAGCCCTGTCATTTTAGAGATGCTCTCAATAATATTTATCCTGCGCCCACGGTCAATATTTTGCCACTCGTTCATCGTTCGGGTTTTTTATAAGTGATATGATAATATCGGTAATCCATCTCGGAGCAAGACAGGCGTCAGATAAAACGATTTCTGCCGGTTCCGACTGTAAAGCCTTTCCAATTTTAAGCAATTCATCGGGCAAAGCCTTGTCTTTGCCTATTTCTTTCAAAGCGGCAACCGCCAAAGGGGTTATTTTCCCACGAAAGGAAAGGCCTTTGGGATGTATATGTTTGAAAGTGATGGTTTGCTTTCCAATGTTGATTTTGCGGGTGATACCGTCTGTAAGGAAAATAACATTCATTGGTATTTGTGTTGAAAGTCCGAGACGGTTCAAGGCAAATGCGCCTGTCGGGACAATTCTTGATTTATCCCGCTTCGATATTGCTTTGGCTATCCTTTCTACTGACGGATAGAAAACACCCAATTCCCCGTCAATCACCGGATACAAATAAATGCCTTTTGATAAGCGAATAATGGTACCCTCCCTGCAAATACGCGAAAGCGCCTGCCTGACAGATTCACTGTTGCCAATTGAGGCAAAATCTTCCGGGAAAAAAATACTTCCTCTTTCCAGTTCACATATCTTATCCAATACCTGTCGATGAATTGATTGCATAATTGCGTCCTTTATTTTGTCACAAAGATACATGATTTTTGTGACAAACAATATTTCAAGTGTGTTTTTTTAATTTCAAAAATCAAGCATGGATATCAATCCCTTCCCCTTTTAACCTGACGGCGGTTAAATGTTGGAATATAAGCGGGCAGCATGAATCATATTCGTTTAATTTGTTGTGAGAAATACAAACCTTATTCAATCAAATTAAATCTTAGGCTATAATACTTTGATTTCTGATATTCTATGTCATGTTTTGTCTTAAAATGGTTTTAAATACACACAAAATACTATATTTTTTTCATTTGACCGGTGTACTTTTGCAGAAAAAATGTAGAACATAAACCATTATAATAAAGAGAATCAAAATGGAAAACGTAATAGATTGTAAATTAAGGGAAATATCAAAAAATGCACTGATTGCGGGAATAGCCCTTGCAATTGTGTTATTCCTCCTGTCGGTCTTCAGCACATGGTTTTTCTTAACCCAACTAAAAGTAACCGTATTGGAGTGGAGTGTTTTTAATGCCTGTGCGCCAACAAATTTTGCGTACGTGTTGTGCTTCCTGATATTTTTGTTTTGTAAAAAGGAAGTATTTTTGCCCGTTACCATCGTACCCTTATTTTTCTTCGGCACAATGGGGTTGTTTATCTTTCCATGGAACGGTATGAACCTCTTTGCTCAGGCGTCGCATATTGTAATGACATTGAACGTGGTTTGGATTATCTATATTACTGCCGCAATCACGCTGACGATGTGCTCCGCGTTTTACAAATAAATTAAAAAAATAAAGAACCACTAAAAAAAATAAAGTTATGAACTACGACAATTTTTTCTTTCCGGCCGACAATCTGGAAGAAAGTAAAAAGTTTTATACGGAAACCTTGGGTTTACCCGTAAAATTTGATTTCAGCCAACAGGGAATGATAGCCTTTAAGGTGGGGTGTAAAAAATGTTATATTCTGTAACTACTGATTCGTTCAATATTTTTGAATAGTTCGTTTTTTTCGGCGAATAATGTTTTGCTGATATTGATTTCCTTCCACTCTTTTACATTCTTTGTTTTAACGCTTTCCATTGCATTTTTTAATTTTTCAGTATCGTTCAGGTTCGTTCCCATCATAGTAGCAATACACAGACACAAATCACTTATTCCAACCGTTTTGTTTCCCTTTACGATTTCTTTATATTTACCAAAACTCGATTCGATGATGTCAGAGGAGCAACAAATGGTTTCACCTTTTGCTTTGAATGATAAATCCGAAAAATAAGCGCGTACCTGTTTCTTTATTTTCAAGGCATTATCACTCTTCAGGGTAGATAGTATGGATAAGGATTCCTTTTTTGATTCGTTATTATAACCCTTTACTTTCAACAGTGTCTGTATGTCACTCAAGCTGTTTAACAACATGTAAGTGTCAATAATGAATGCGCTCAAAGGTTCTATAAACGACAATGCAGGCTTTTCCTCTTCATTTAATAGATTCTTTTTCAATAAGAGGGTCATGTTAACCCCCCATTCAAACAGGGGAAGCAAATTCATAAATCTACACATCACCCGTTGATTTGGAGGCACTATACGAGCGATCTTACTCATTGACTTTTGCTTTCTTAATAACGCTAAATCTTTTGTGTATTGAATAAACAGGGGATTCTTTTCAAGCACGGATTGAATCATCCGGGAAATTTTGTGATTGATATCCGGTATGTGCGTGCAATTGAGTGAATTGAATGCACAAATGAGATTGCTTCCTGTATCGGAAATACAATAGGAGATTTGTTCCAAATCAATAGACTGTTTTATCTCGGAGGCTATCTCATCCCCCTTCCATGAAGCGCTCACTTTTAATACTAACGGAACTGCGTCTGCGTATGTTAATGCTTTGCCTTCACGACATCTACGCTCAGGAACAGCGAGAACAAGCAATATCTTTTTGTTGCCGAATTGAATACTCTCAACAGCTATCAAAACCCATTTCTCATTCGCATAATACGCATGGCTTCTGAATTGACTTATCCCTTGCTTCTTTATCCAAACCAGCACTGTTGCGTGCGTAGGGCATCCAATATTCAAATGGAAACAGATGTTCAATTGTATGAATATCTTGCTCACGGCTCTAAAGCTGACACCTGCCACTGTAATAAGGGTAATAGCCAGCTGAATAACCGATAACGAATAACTGTGATGCTTAGGAGTTGGCAGGGATTTTATGGAGAAGATGTCAATTCGATCAGTTTTTTTTTAATCTTATTCAAATCTGATTCCAATTTGTCGGCGCGAGCTTTATGCTGAATAGACTTTGCCTTCCAATCGTCACGACTCTTCGTGATTTCCTTTATGCGCTTATTGAGACTCTTTTTATCAAGCGTATAATCCATAGCTTTTCTCTTCCAATTTGTATCTGACATAATCAAAAATATTTAGACTGCAAAGATACAAATAAAGAACGATATTATATGCATATATTACAACATTTTTTACACCCCACCTCTATGGGCTTTGCCAAATCATATCCTTTATGATAGACTGCATTCGCCAAGGCTTCCTCAACTGCTTCGTATGGATAATTGTAAAACCGCAAAGCCTCTGCCTGATTCGGGACTTTAATCACATGCTCATGAATGATATTTGTCTTGATAAACCTTAAAGCATCACGCAACTGATGATGTAATGCGCCTTTAAAATAATGCTCGGTAAAATTATCGCCCACATCGTCTTTGTGCCAGACAACCTCAATCCAACTGCGGTTGAAGAATTTTTCAGGCGTTCGCGAAAAAAACAATAAACCTACATTAACCGGACGTAAATATTCGCCCGAACCTTTGGCGATGTACATATTCCGAGTAAGATTAGCCAGACTGATATGCTTGCTTTCTTCGTAAAGATCGCTTTTCACTTCCTGTAAATACGCTTGAATCAATCCCAAATCAAAATCGTCAATCGTTGCCTCTTGATTGATACGGTCGTCGAACT
>JAIRJR010000062.1 GCA_031260575.1 Tannerella sp. | reverse complement strand
TTGACCGGTTCTCTGCTGCGTAGCCGGTTCAATTTCTTTTTTGATTCTCAATTGGCTGCATTTTCTGAAACCCCAAACCTCATTATCGCGGCATATAGCTGTTTTGTCTTGGGTAATGTGTTTATGTGCCAGGCTGTTATCACGCTTGTCCGGTTAGTTGACACAAAAAATCCATCATGGGCAATTTGGGGAGGTGTTTTGGTTATTTTTGGACTGTTCGCTCGAACATATCACGGGGGAATTGATCATCTTGCGTTTCAATTAGTTGCTGTCCAGGATCTTGAAACGGCCACTGAAATAATTGGAAAATCTTACGGAGCTTTCCATATTATGCGTTACTTTAATTTTGCTATCTTGTTTGGATGGATAGTTCTTGCAATCGGCGTTTATCGTTCACGTATAATCGGATGGATTCGTTCAATCGCATTAGGCAGCATGGCATTGCTTCCTCTTGGTACTCTAAAGGGAACAAAAATCGAATCAATTATCTGCACGGCTGCGCTTTGCATTGCGCTGATACCATTGGGTATTGAAGTCTTACGAAAATGCTCCCGACCTAATCGCCGCACACTAACGTGGATGACATTGTTTTTTATTTTAATAATTATTATAGTTGTCCTTGAAACTTTTGGATATTTATAATGGGATGATACAATGTAGAAATCGCGAAACAGAAAAGTTTGACAAAATACAAATCAATCAATCATCAGTAATTCATAACGGAATGAAAAACATAATCAATTTAGCTTGGAAAAATATCTGGCGCAATAAGGTTCGTAGCGGCGTTATTCTCGGCGCTATTGCCATAGGGCTGTTTTCAGGGACTTTCCTGTTAGCCTTCATTGACGGTTGGATAGTCGGTACGGTAAACAGCGACATCAAAACGCAATATTCTCATGTGCAGATACATGACAAAGCATTTTTGGCAAATTACGACATCAATGCGTATTTTATGCGGGATGCGGTGGAAGAAAAAATGGCGCAATCCGGTAGAGACGTTGCGCGCAACGTCTCTACAACAACATACCGCTTGAGCCTTACCGGCATGCTTGCCTCATCGCACAACGCTTTGGGTGTAACCGCAAAAGGCGTGTTGCCCGACGAAGAAATGCAGGTAACCGACGTTTGGCAACACATCCCTGACACAATGGGCGTTTTCCTGACCGACGACACACGCAATGCGATTGTCATCAGCACGAAGATTGCCGAAAAACTGAAGGTGCGATTACGGACGCGCATTGTGTTCACTTTTCAGGACGTTCATGGCGATATGCAGAGCATCGCTTTTCGCGTATGCGGAATTTACAAAACCACCAACGCGATGTTTGACGAAGCGAACGTATTTGTGCGCTACACAGACGTTTTCGGGTACACCGGTTTGCCCGACAACGCGGTTCACGAAGTCGCCACTTGGCTGTCAGACATCGAGACGAGCAACATCGTGTCGCCGCAACTGAAAGGCATGTTTTCCGACATGGATGTGCAGCAGTGGGACGAAATCAATCCCGCACTGGCAATGATTTTGGCATATACCGATTATATGGGCGTTATCATTCTGGGTATCTTCCTGTTTGCGTTGTCGTTCGGCATCATTAACACGATGCTGATGGCAGTGCTTGAACGGACGCGAGAACTCGGAATGTTGGGCGCCATCGGCATGAGCAAACGAAAGATTTTCAACATGATTATGCTCGAAACCGTTTTCCTGACGCTACTCGGCGGCGCAGTCGGCATCATTCCGGGTGCGGCGGTTCTTCTGCCTGTACTCGAAACCGGAATTGATTTGAGTTTTTTCATGGGCGACCAAATGGAAGATTTCGGTTTTTCTTCGATGGTATATCCGATTTTCAATGTTAAAATGCTGGCGGAAATTGTTGTGCTTGTAATGCTTGCGGGGATATTGTCGGCAATCTATCCGGCACGGAAGGCGTTGAAATTGAAACCGTTGGATGCGATAAGGGAGGTTTAGCCGGTAGTTTGTTGTCGGTAGCAAATAGTAAATTTGATATTGAATTAATAATAAATCTGCGCAAATCCGCATCATCTGCGTCATCTGCGTGCAAAAACAAAAATATGCAAAACATAATCGAAATCAAAGATTTAGTAAAAATCTTCAAAGACACGGTACAGGAAGTTCGTGCCGTAGACCATGTAAGCCTGAATATTTCCGCAGGCGAATTTACGGCAATCGTCGGACCTTCGGGCTCGGGAAAGACCACGTTGCTGAACCTGATTGGCGGTTTGGACGCGCCAACTTCGGGTAGTCTGTGTGTGGACGGAAAAGACATTTCGCAATTAAAGGAGCGAGAAATGACTGCTTTCCGGTTGCATCATATCGGGTTTGTCTTTCAGGCGTATAATCTGATTCCGGTGTTGACGGCAAAGGAAAATGTTGCCTTTGTAATGGAATTGCAGGGCAGGAAACAAGAAGAAATAGACAAACGCACCACCGAACTTTTGGAAGCAGTCGGGCTGGGCGACCGCATGGATAGCCGCCCCGCCAAACTTTCCGGCGGACAACAGCAGCGTGTAGCCGTAGCGCGTGCGCTCGCTTCCATGCCCAAATTCGTCCTCGCCGACGAGCCTACCGCCAACCTGGACAGCAAATCAGCTGAGAATCTGTTGGATATCATGGTGCAACTGAATAAACGGGAGGGCGTAACTTTCATCTTCTCAACCCACGACCCGCGCATCGTTGCCAAAGCAAGGAGGATTATTACGCTGGAGGATGGGAAAGTGGCGAGTGATAATCAGCCGGATAGAAATGATGTGAACAGGTGATAGAAATATAGCAATAATTTTTCGACCCCGCCATAAGACTAAAAGATTATGTGCATACATTTTTTTAAAAAAATATTATAAACAGCTGAAATCTACAAAAAACTTTATTTATCTTTGCCGTGAATATTAAATATTAAACGTATGAAAACAACGCTTCATTTTTTTAGTTTTTTTGTAGGGTTGATAGTTTTTTTTGCATGTTCGAAAGATTTGGATGATTTTTTATTAGACGAAAATGGTCATCCTGTGGATAATGAACATGTCAAATCTATATCCTGCAATGGCATAACTATAAGAAAATTTCGTTATGACAGTTCCGGTAAACTCATTGAGGTTGGCAGTACGTTTTCTTATTCAAGATATACGTACGATGGAAAAGGTCTTTTAGTAAAGGCTGAGTCTGCGTTCGATGAGTCATTATTAAGTTCATATTATGATCCGAATCATCCGCCAAGAGCAGAAATCATGACTGCTGCCAACAGCACAATTACTTCGACCGGTTCATATAAATATGACAATCAGGGGCGATTGGCTAAGATTGAATTCTATGCCTCAAAAGGAGGCGATCATTTCATCTTTACTTCCCTCCGGACTTTTGAATACGAAGGAGATAATATTCGCAGAGAAAACCTGTGTGACGAAAAAGGGAATATAACACAATATTATGAGTATACTTATGATAAAAAAGGCAACAGATCGAAAGAAACATATAATGTTTGCATCTTTGATGGCACCCCGTCAAACCCTAAATTATATTACGAAAGAACCTATAAATATGATAGTTTTAAAAATCCATTCCGTATTTTGAACCTCGCAAGCCCCGGCTTTTATACAAGCGCAAACAATATGATTGAGATGAAAACAGTTTGGTATACAGACGACCCAAGAACCGAAACCACCAAACAATCATTCGAATACAACAATAATGGTTACCCTTCAATGATGATGTATGATGGCGGCGTAGAAGTGTATAATTATTGATTAGTGACTATCATAAAAAAGGCAGTCAAAACCTTCTATAGGTAAAGCGGTAGACCCATGTTATCTGCTTGCTATCCAGAGATATAATGCAGTATTAAAGATGTGTTATTTGCTTGGTATTAAAGGAAAAATGATCGGTTTTTCGAATAAAAAATGTTAGAACTTGATATACGGTGTTTTGATAACAATAAAATCTAAAAAATACCAATAGGTAACCGAGCGATTTTGCATAAAAAAATGCGATAAAAACAATGAAAAAAATAATCACAATTCTAATTTTCAGCTGTTTATTGCTTTGCTGTTTGCCGTTAGTCGCGCAGCAGCTTTCGGGTTACGTCAACGGGATGCCTTCACTTATCGTTCAGCAGCCGGGCGGCGATACATGGTGGCAAATGCAGGCGCACAACCGGCTCAATTTTGGCCGGCAAATAACAGAAAACCTGCGTATGGATGCCGGGGTGCGTAATCGTTTTATCACGGGCAGCGAGGCAATGGTCAGTTCCGAAAGTATCAGCGCAGATGCAGGATGGTTGGATTTGTCGTGGAATTGGGTAGGGACGGATAATTATCCGTCTCTACTACTCAACACCGCATTCGACAGGCTAAATATCACCTATGAAAAAGGGAAATGGAAACTCCAAGCGGGCAGGCAGCGCATCAACTGGGGGCAAACATTCGTTTGGAACCCCAATGACATCTTCAATACGTATTCTTTTTTCGACTTCGACTATCCCGAACGTCCCGGCGGTGATGCCTTTCGTACAACCTATTATCACAACGTCACCTCGTCGTCCGAACTTGCAGTATCGGCTAACCACGAAAACAAAGTAACCGCCGCATTGCTTCACCGCTGGAACAGTCATAATGTAGATTATCAAATCATTGCAGGCGAACAGGCAGAAACCGACATCGTAATTGGCGGCGCACTGACAAGCGATATAAATGGACTGAATTTAAGAGGCGAATTTTCGTATTTCCATCCCGTCAAAAACCTTACCGATACAAGCGGAATTGCTGCTGTTTCCATCGGCGCCGATTATATTTTTTCCAATTCACTGATGCTCCAAACCGAAGTATTGTACAACAATGTAGGCAAATCCTTTTCAGAAAACGGACTGATGGGGTTGTATTCCGCGCCCCTTTCGGCAAAACACCTGTCTATTAGTGAATGGAATGTTTTTGCACAAGCCACCTATCCCCTTACTCCACGTCTGAACGGTTCACTGTCAAGCATGTATTTTGTTGATATACAATCCTGTTATGCCGGACTGTCTTTGGATTATTCCGTTATTGAGAATTTGGATTTTTCGTTCATAACACAGTTTTTTTCCACAATTGGCAACTCGAAAATCGGAAACATGCAGATATTATTGGGATTTGCACGGTTGAAATATTCGTTTTGATTCCGAAAAAACATTACCATATAGATAAAAAAACCTTATCTTTGCGTTTTCAAATTTCATTATCTAACCTTTTAATACTTTCGTTTGTCTATGACATTAAAAAAAATCTTAGTTATTCCGGTGGCGGTGGGTCTTATTGTCTTTACTTTGCTTTTTCTTGAAATGACCGCTTGGCTGAGTTTTATTCCGGCAGTAATTGTTGGCGCTGCCGTATATATTGCCTTTATGTGCTACATTTCGGATACACTATTTGCAGATTCAACCTTTATAAAAAAACACATATGAATTTACAAAGCGCTTCCGTTCTGGTTATTGACGATGATAAAGACATCTTAACCGCAGTCCGTTTTCTTCTAAAGCCGGAAGTAAAACAAATAGTTACCGATACGAATCCGGAAAATCTGCGCAAGTTGTTATCAGATAACAATTTCGATATTGTAATGCTGGATATGAATTTCAACAGCTCCATCAATACCGGAAATGAAGGTTTATATTGGCTTCGGCAAATCAAATCGTGGGACACCAAAATACAGGTAATTATGATCACAGCTTATGCCGATATTGATTTGGCTGTCCAATGCCTGAAAGAAGGAGCAGCCGATTTTTTGGTAAAACCTTGGCACAACGAGCACTTAATCAAAACAATAAACGAAGCGTTCGATAAAAAAGCATCTTCAGGAAAAAAACTTGATGTCGAAGCGTATAAAAAACCGCAATCCGAGATAATCGGCGATTCGGAGGTGATGCAAGATCTTTTCCGTAAATTGGAAAAAATCGCACCAACTGACGCTAATGTACTGATTCTCGGAGAGAATGGAACCGGGAAAGACTTGATAGCACATTCAATTTTTAAGTTGTCGCTCAGAAAAGATAAGCCGTATATCAAAGTCGATGTCGGCGCGCTTACGGATACCCTCTTCGAAAGCGAACTATTCGGACATAAGAAAGGCTCTTTTACAGATGCCCGTGAAGACCGGATGGGATTGATTGAAGCTGCAAACGAAGGGACTTTATTCATGGACGAGATCGGCAACATCGCACTCCATCAACAAGCTAAGTTGCTTACGGTGCTGCAAAACCGCCAGGTTACACGTTTGGGCACCAACATACCTATCCCGGTCAACTTGCGGCTGATTTCGGCAACGAATGTTCCTTTAAAGGAATTAGCTAATGAAAATCGATTTCGGAAAGACTTGATTTACAGAATTAATACAGTCGAAATAACCGTCCCGCCTTTGCGTAAACGCGGAGAAGATATATTGCTACTGACTCGTCATTTTTTGAATCTCTACGAAAAAAAATACATGAAACCTGAATTACATCTTTCGGAAACGGCAAAATACAAACTGATGCATCATACTTATCCGGGTAATGTCCGTGAATTACAATATGCTGTCGAACGTGCTGTGATCATGTCTGATAATGATTTGTTGAAGTCGGAAGACATCGTTTTTTCGCCCATCGAACAAAAAGAGGAACAAGCTCCGCGTAAACAAGCAAACGGTAATCTGGAAGATATCGAACGCATTGCGATTATGCAAGTTGTAGAGAAATGTCAAGGAAATATTTCTAAAGCAGCCAAAGAACTTGGACTTACACGCGCTGCATTATACAGACGATTGGAAAAATTCGAACTATGAAAATTAAAGCGTATTTTGTTTTGCTTTTTATTTTTACACTTTGTTCAGGAGGCGCAACAGTCTACTTTTTTTTCATAAAAAGCATGATTTTTTTTACAGGTCTATTTTTGCTAATGACGCTTTTTCTGTTTTATCATACATTCAGGATTTTATTTAAAACATTGCAGGATATTGAAGATTATACGAATGCCGTCAGGTACCGGGATTTTTCAAAACGTTATCCGGAAACAGGAAGCAATCAAAATCACTTTTATAAACATTTTAATGTAATCAGTGACACTTTTCTCGACATGGGACGTGAGAAAGAGTCGCAACAGCAATACCTGAAGCGGATACTCGAATTAGTCAATACAGGGATTTTAGCATTCGACATTGAAACCATGGATACACTTTGGATGAATGATTCGTTTAAAAACATGTTTCATGTTCCTTATGTAAAGAATATCAACTGGTTGAAAAAGCGACACCCGGTATTATTTGATGAACTGAACGATATTCAATTGGGAGAAAACCGGCTTTCCACGATCAATACAGGAAACCGGAATGTTAAAATATTAAGTAGCGCTTCAACTTTTCAAACCGATGGGAAGACCTATTTGCTGATCGCGTTTCACAATGTAAGCGCTACATTGGAAGAAGTTGAATCGGGTGCCTGGAAAGGTCTCTTGAATGTGATGACCCACGAAATTATGAACTCAATCGCTCCGGTGGCATCGTTGGCCGATACCATGAAGAAAAGAATGGAAGCCATCAAAGACGATTCGAGATTGAAAGAATTACCTGATTTTATGGACATGGAAACAGCAATGGATACAATCCGCAGGCGTAGTGAGGGATTGCTTAGGTTTGCGGATACCTATCGCAACCTGAGTAAGAATTTTGTCCCGGAAACACATCCCGTCAATCTGCATGAAATGCTCAATTCCATTTACCGTTTGATGCAACCATCGCTTGAGGTAAAAGGTATTTTGTTGAAAGTCAGGTCGGATAATACATCTGTGATTACCAAAATAGATCGAAATCTGATTGAGCAGGTAATTATCAATTTCATAACCAATGCGACTTATGCAGTTAAGGATAAAAATGAACCTCAGATTTCTCTTTTTTCAGGCTTGGTTGACGAAACTCCTTTTATTACTGTGGCAGACAATGGTTGCGGTATTCCGCCGGAGATACAGGATAAAATGTTTATTCCATTTTTCAGTACGAAGAAAACCGGAACAGGCATTGGATTAAGCCTCTCGCGTGAAATTATCAAGATGCACAACGGAAGTTTGCAAGTACAGACCAGAATTGATGAGGGAAGCGCTTTTTCTATCTTGTTTGGCAAAAAATGAACCCTTAATCAGACCGTAATACCGTATGATCATCTGAATATAACAAATACAGTAACGATATAAATAGAGATGAAGAATCCGATTCAAATGATTAAACAATGTGTAGAGAAAGATGAACCGTATTTTCTGCTTCGCGGACAAGATATCTGTGCATTACCCGCTATCAACGCATATTATGAAGCCATCAAAGGGAAGGTAAAAGACCCGTATTTCATTGAAGAGATAGAGGAGATTATGAAAGATTTCCAAGCATTTGCCGATGAGCAGGACGTGCGAATACCGGATTGAATTAGTCAAGAACTGTGGATGGTAAATACAATTATATATATTTTTTCGTAATTCATCATTGCATGATAGCAGATACATATAAGACAATCAATAATTTAGCTGAAGGTTTCTATTCCGAAAAGCGGAGTCGTTTTTTGTCGTTTGCCATTCCTGTTAATACAGTGGCAGAGGTAAAAAGCGTCTTGGAAAAATACCGGAAGCAGTATTACGATGCCCATCATGTCTGTTGGGCATTTATGCTCGGACCTGAACGCAAAGAGTTTAGGTCAAATGACGACGGCGAACCATCATCCACAGCAGGTAAACCGATTCTTGGACAGATTCATTCTTTCGGACTGACTGATATCTTAGTAGTTGTAATTCGCTATTTTGGAGGAATCGAGTTGGGAACAAGCGGATTGATTGTCGCCTATCGAACGGCTGCCGCCGAAGCAATGACCGCCGCCGAAATCGTGGAGTGTACGATTGGTGAAACCATTCAAATTGTATTCGAATATCCTAACCTGAACGCTGTGATGCGTATCGTCAAAGAATTGAAACCCGAAATCCTGTCTCAATCGTTTGAAATGACCTGTGAAATGATATTTCGCATCCGGAAAAGTGAAGCCGAAGCGCTGAAAAGCAGATTGTCGAAAGTAGAAACCATGGATTTAAAAAACGTGTAAATCAAATCATTTTTTGTATCTGTAACCTACCGATATACCGGCCACAAATTTATTCGAATTAAATCGACCGTTGCCAAAATTAGTCAAATATGACGCATTTAAACCAATCCTGAACCGGTTGATATCATAACAAAAGCCAAAATCAAATTTTGCGCCAAACGTATTTCTGAAATGATCTGTATACGGATATATGTAGCCTTCTTTTTTGGAGGACGGGTTAATTGTAATGTCCATTTTGGGGCCAAGCCCTGCATACATGAAAAATTGATAAACAGGTATTTT
Source organism: Tannerella sp. (assembly GCA_031260575.1). Lineage (GTDB taxonomy): Bacteria > Bacteroidota > Bacteroidia > Bacteroidales > Tannerellaceae > Tannerella. The sequence continues at coordinate 4,123 of JAIRJR010000062.1, read as the reverse complement.
ATATCTCAAAGTGGTGTTAATGTGGATGTCGTTTGTTTTAAACTTCGGATTATCAACTAAATGTCCTAAATAATTATAAGAATATGAAAAATAACCGGTTTGGAAATAGCCGACTTGGCTTGAAACATAATAATTCTTTTTTTCAAAATAATCGATGGATACAAAAGCAGCATAACTATTATTGATGCATACATCGTTCGACCTGTATTTTGTACGGGTTTGTATAAAGCCGTTTTGTAAACTGACTATTTGAGACTTAACAAAAAAGAAAGGCAGTAAGATAAAGAATAATGTAAGAAACGGTTTCATCGTGAATATTTTTTTTGATGCAAAGATAGCAATTTTTTCAATTATGAATTATGAATTACGAATTAAAAAACTATTTCATTTCGCTTAATTCCAACCATCGCATTGTTTTTTCGTCGATCATTCGGATCAATTCGCCGATGTGATTTGATTTTTGAGTCAACTCGTCGATTGACAAATTGCCGCTATTTAATGCGGTTTCCAATTCCTTTTTTTTATTTTCGAACGAAGCTATTTCTCCTTCCAACGATTCAAATTCGCGAAGTTCTTTGTAAGAGAGTTTAATTCGCGAAGAGGTTTTGGATGGATTGATAGTATTGTTTGAATTTGATTTAGATGGAGTTGCATTCTTTTTGGCATTTAGCGAGTTGCCGTATTTTCCTGTATCTTCAGATTTCCCCGCTTTATTGTTTTTATCTGCTTTCTTTTTCCACTCTTTCCAGTCCCTGTAATGTGAATAATTCCCCGGAAATTCGCATACATCGGCATCGCCATGAAATACAAGAATATGATCTACAATTTTATCCATAAAATAACGGTCGTGCGAAACGACAATCACACAACCTTTGAAATGGATCAGGTATTCTTCGAGGATATTAAGTGTGATGATATCCAAATCGTTAGTCGGTTCGTCGAGTATCAGAAAATTCGGGTTTCGCATTAAAACCGTACAAAGGTACAACCGTCTCTTTTCGCCTCCGCTTAATTTGGCCACAAAATCGTGTTGAGTGACGGGCGTAAACAGAAAATAATTAAGAAATTGCGCCACAGTCATTGTCTTTCCATCACCCATTGTGATGTATTCGGCGATATTCCGCACGACGTCAATGACTTTCATGTGATCATCGAATGTCAAACCCTCCTGGCTGTAAACGCCAAACCTGACTGTCTCGCCGATGTCGAAATGTCCGCTGTCAGGTTCGATTTCGCCTGTCAGCATTTTGATGAAAGTCGATTTTCCTGTCCCGTTGTTCCCGACAATCCCCAATTTTTCGTAGCGGGAAAACGTATAATTGAAATTTTGCAGGATACGTGTCTCATCGAAACTTTTACAGATATCGACTGCTTCAAAGATTTTTGAACCGATATACGATGCACTGACATTTAATCTGACTTGCCGGTTATCCATTCTTTGCATTGATTTTTCCTCCAATTCATAGAACGCATGGATGCGATATTTCGCTTTTGTAGCCCTTGCCTGTGGTTGGCGGCGCATCCAGTCGAGTTCTTTTCGCATAAGGTTTCCGGCACGTTCGATTTCAGTATTTTTTGCGGCGAGCCTTTCGCTTCTTTTTTCAAGATAATAACTGTAATTTCCCTGATATCTGAATAATTCTTTTTGATCGATCTCAACAATATCATTGCAAATACGGTCTAAGAAATAGCGGTCGTGTGTAACCATTAAAATGCTGATTGTCGAACGATCAAGATAACCTTCCAACCATTCGATCATTTCCAAATCCAAATGATTGGTTGGTTCGTCGAGCAAGATCAACTCCGGTTCGGTGACAAGTACATTACCCAAGGCTACGCGTTTCAGCTGGCCTCCCGATAGTGTGCCCACCGGCTTGTCAAAATCGCTGATTTTTAATCGTGTGAGCATTTCTTTTGCTCTTTGTTCGTGTGCTATTCTATCTCCATCGAGAGGAGACATATTGTGATGCGTTTGTAAATCGGAGATGTGATTTGGCATATACTTTACCTCCTTTTTTTCAATTAAGGGATTGGTAGATAAAGCATAGAGACAAGCTTCCAGAACAGTCAATTCCTCCCGGAAATGCGGCGACTGTTCTAAGTAACCTATTCGGAGATCATTGCGAAAAACGACAGAGCCACTATCATACCCTTCTTTACCGGCGATAATATTTAACAAGGTTGTCTTTCCGCTTCCATTTTTGGCGATTAAGCCGATTTTCTGTCCTTGAGCAATGCCAAAGGTGATGTTTCGAAAAAGAACAAGGTCGCCAAATGATTTTGACAATCCCTCGATTTGCAGCAAACTAATCATTAACCCTGATCCTTTAATACCACATCGTGTGTACCGCCTTCTACAATGCTGGTCGATGATACCAATGTGATTTTCGCGTTAGCCTGGAGTTCATTAATGTTGATTGAGCCGCAACTGCACATCGTTGATTTGATTTTGCCCAGTGTGATAGCCAGGTTATCCTTCATTTTTCCGGCATAAGGAACATAACTTTCAACACCTTCTTCAAATTTCAACACTTCCGGGCCTCCCGAATCGTATCTCTGCCAGTTCTGTGCGCGATTCGATCCTTCTCCCCAATATTCTTTCATATAGTTATTCCCTATGCGTAATACTTTTGTAGGCGACTCATCAAAGCGGGCAAAATAGCGTCCCATCATCAGAAAATCAGCTCCCATAGCCAGTGCAAGCGTCATGTGATAATCATGTACGATACCGCCATCACTGCATATCGGAATATAAATGCCTGTTTCTTTAATATAATTTTCGCGTTCTTTAACAACATCAATCAATGCAGTAGCTTGTCCGCGTCCGATGCCTTTTTGCTCGCGGGTGATGCAAATCGAACCGCCTCCGATACCAACCTTGACGAAGTCAGCGCCGGCAGAAACAAGATACCTGAAACCTTCGGCATCAACGATATTACCGCCACCCACCGGAATGTTGTAATTGCTTTTTATCCATTGTATGGTTTCATGTTGCCATTCCGAATAGCCGTCCGACGAATCGATACACAATACATCCACCCCGGATTCGGCTAATGCAGGTACACGATCTTTGTAATCACGCGTATTGATCCCTGCACCGACTAATAATTTTTTTGTTTCATCCGACAACTCATCCGGATTTGAGCGCCGGTTGTTATAATCTTTACGGAAAACAAAATTTACCAAATTTTGATCTTTGTCGATTACAGGTAAAGTATTTAATTTATTATCCCAAATGATTTGATTTGCCTCGCTAAGGGAAATACCGGTATGTCCGACTACCAATTTGGAAAAAGGAGTCATAAACTCACTCACTTTCATATCCAATGGGTCTTTTTCACGCCTGAAATCACGACTGGTAACAAGGCCGATAAGCTTTCCGTTAGAAGTTCCGTCGTGCGTGACACCGATGGTTGAATGTCCGGTCTTATCAACTAATTGTATCACATCCATCAAAGTATGTTCGGGAGTTAGGTTGGAATCACTGATAACAAAACCGGCTTTAAATTTTTTCACTTTGCGAACCATTTCCGACTGAGTTTCAACAGGTTGAGACCCGAAAATGAACGACAATCCGCCATTTCGTGCCAATTCAATAGCCAGTTCCGGCCCGGAAACGGATTGCATTATAGCCGAAACAAATGGGATATTTAGTTCAATAGCAGGCGATTCGCTGATCGAATGTTTAATAAGGGGCGTTTTGAGTGAGATATTGGATGGAATACATTGTTTAGTAGTTAAACCAGGAATCAATAAATATTCTCCAAAGGTTCTGGATACGTCATTTAAAAATGTAGCCATATTCTAAAGTCTTTTACGGAGTGAAACGATACTGCAAAGTAACGCATTTTTTTGGAAATAGAAAAACCGGGGGAAAAAAATATAAGTTAAACGAAGTACATTTTTCAATTAAAACTTGTCGAACGTGTATGTTTTATCGTCGCCTTTCAGGATTAACATTTTATTATTAATTTTATCGACTGTGAAAGTGCGGGCGCGGTCTTTCCAGTCAGTCATAGGTAAAAAAACCGGCAAACTGATTGTCCAGTTTTGTAATTCCAAATAAATGGTTTTGCTTTCTGTTTGTGTCTTAAAACCATACAACCACGAAAAGGTATCAACC
>JAIRJR010000362.1 GCA_031260575.1 Tannerella sp. | reverse complement strand
ATTTAGAGATACGTCCCAGCAACTCGGTTCCTTCTTCCATAATGGTCAGGTCGGCGGCAAAGTCGGTGTCGAACACATAGTCGAAGCCGATTTCTTTCAACGCCGTCGTCATTTTACCGGTGACCAGCGTGCCCGGCGCCATGCCGAATTCTTCACCCAAGGCAGCGCGAACGGCCGGCGCTGTCTGTACAATGACCGTTTTGGACGGGTCGGCCAGGGCGCGAATTACTTTTTGCGTATGGTCAACTTCCGTTAATGCGCCGGTGGGACAGACCGCTACACACTGTCCGCAGAACGTACAGGGCGAGTCAATCAAATCGCGCTCAAAAGCCGGCGCAACCACCGACATAAAACCCCGGTTCACCGCATTCAATGCGCCAACGGTTTGAATCACATTACAAGCCGTCTCGCAACGGCGGCACATGACACATTTGTCCATGTCGCGAATAATCGAAGGCGATGCATCTTTGCGGTATGTCGACATTTCGGCGTCTTCGACCGAATGGATTTCGCGGATACCCAACCGCACCGATAAATCCTGTAACTCGCAACGTCCCGATTTCGGACAAATCAGGCAGTCCTTCGGGTGATCGGAGAGAAGCAATTCCAACACTGTTTTGCGGGCGTTGAGTACGCGGGGCGAATGGGTTTTGATGACCATCCCTTCGGTACAGGCGGTTACGCACGAAGGCGCCAGATTGCGGCGTCCGCCTACCTCAACGACACAAATCCGGCAGCCTGCCGGTTGATTTTTGAATCCCACCGCTTCCAGATTCATGTAGCACAGTCGTGGAATATCAATGCCTATTTGCTTCGCTGCTTCGTAAACAGTAGTATTCGGGGCTACTTCTACGGGTTTGTTATCTATTGTTACTTTCATATAGGTTGTTATTATACAATATTTTTACTATTTTACAAGAAAGGATTAATTATGGATAATTTTTGGTCTATTACTATCTTATGTTGCATGTCTTCTGAATACAGTGTTTGACAACCGATTTCCAATGCCGAAGCAATAATAATAGCATCAAATATTTGAAAATCGTAGCGTTGAATTAATCGTTCCGCCGTTTGCAGTGTTACAATATCAACCGCTTGAATTTGACAATACTTCAAATTAGGCATACAGGCATTAATTATTGACGCTTTGGGAATTTTCATGACACGATGCAAAACGCTTATGTATTCAGATACCACTTGCGTACAAATTATAGGCGAGCGTACTATTAAGTCTCTCGCAATGTTTTGCTTGTCTATAGCGCTTTCGTCGTGGCTATATATCAGAACATTGGTATCAAGTGCAAATTTATTCATATATATTTGCCTCTTCTCTGCTAAACTTAAAATCTGACAAATCAACCAAATAGTCCTTCAACTCATTGTCGAGTTTTTTTCTTTTTTGGGATATTGTTTCCTCTACACCATTAACGACAGGTTTGAATAAACCCATCGAAAGGATGTAATCTAATGTTTTTTGCGCCTGTATGTCGCAATAATCATATTTCAATGTTATGGTCGCCATCTTATTTTATTTTATTTCTTCTATCACTACTTTAGTTGTTCATGGGGTATGTTTTATGTTTTTTACTATCGGGTTATTTTTTGCATATTCTACTGCCTTTCTGTTCAGTTCGCTAACCGACATATCCGCATAATGTTCTCTTTGCCACTTGGTATAGTCAAACGGCTCTCTGATGGGTTGCGTTTCTAAATAGATACGCATCTGGTTTTGGTTGTCGAACGGACGGTTGTAGGAACAATTATCAAGATATACTTTCATATTGTTTTGATTATACAATTATCTTACTTTCAAAATATTTTTGGTTTTGGTATTCCTCCGGAGTTTTCAATAAAATATCCATGGGAACAACATAACGTTTTCTTACCTCATTTTCGGCTTTTACGGTCATGTATATTCTTTGGTCGTCGTCTATTCCTTCAAATGCTTCCGATATGACAATCATATCCAAGTCGCTTTCCGCGTGGTAGTTTCCATGAAGAAAAGAGCCGAACAACGCTATGTGACACGGTTTAACACCGTGCTTCTGCAATGATTTATGCACGTGCCCGATTATTTCATACACTGTCGCTTTGTCCGGTATTATTGCTGTATTATCCATTGCTTTATCAGTTTTCTCCTATTTCTCAATTTCCAAGAGCAATTCTTTTAATTCCTTATCGGAAATATCGGTTTGTTCGCTTTTGTCATAAATGGCAAGCAAAAAAATGGTAAGCACATTATATTTCATCGAGCAATTCTTTGGCAGGTCGCGCCTGAAATTTACCTTTCTTTACCAAATTGACAGTGTCAACCGCCTCTCTGATTTCATTCAACAGCAACGCTTTTTCGTTGGTAATGGGCTGAACTTTTACAAACGAGAAATTTCCAAGCAGTTCCATTACGAATGATGCTTTACTGTCTTTTATGTCTAATACTGCTTTCATATCATTATTCTATGGTTATTGCATTGAATTTGCATTTGTCGTAGCAGGCGCCGCAGCGGATACAATTGCTTTGGTCGATTACGTGCGGCTGGCGTTTTTCGCCTGTGATCACGTTTGTCGGGCACACTTTGACGCAAGCCGTACAGCCATTACAAATATCAGGCAGGATAAAGTACTGCTTCAAGGCCCTGCACTGATGCGCGGGACATTTTTTATCACGTACATGCGCAATGTATTCGTCGTAGAAATAATCGAGCGTTGAAAGTACGGGATTGGGTGAAGTCTGACCTAATCCGCAAAGCGACGTGTCTTTAATGACAACACTCAGGTTACGCAGATATTCGAGGTCTTCTTCCGTACCCCTGCCTTTGCAAATTTTGGTCAGCAATTCGTGCAAACGCTTATTTCCCACACGACAGGGCGCACATTTTCCACACGATTCCTCGACCGTAAATTCAAGATAAAACTTGGCGATAGCAGGCATACAGTCATCTTCGTCCATCACGATCATCCCTCCCGATCCCATCATAGAGCCGGCGGCAATCAAACTTTCGTAGTCGATCGGCGTATCTAAATGCTTTGCAGTTAAACATCCGCCGGATGGGCCGCCTGTCTGGACCGCCTTGAACTGCTTACCGTCCTTGATACCTCCGCCGATTTCAAAAATAACATCACGGAGCGTGACTCCCATGGGCACTTCTATCAAACCTACATTGTTGATTTTACCGGTAATCGCAAATACTTTCGTGCCTTTCGACGAAGCTGTACCGATGTTCGAAAACCATTCATGGCCTTTGAGGTAAACGACCGGTACATTCGCAAATGTTTCCACGTTGTTCACGTTAGTGGGTTTGCCGAGATAGCCTGATTCGGCAGGGAATGGCGGTTTGACGGTCGGTTCGCCGCGCTCGCCTTCCATCGAATGGATAAGCGCAGTTTCTTCGCCGCATACAAAGGCGCCAGCGCCGTAACGCAGTTCGATGTCAAAATCAAAGTTACTCCCCAGGATACCTTTGCCCAGCAAGCCATATTTGCGTGCCTGGTTAAGCGCAATCTGCAGGCGTGTAATGGCCAACGGATATTCGGCGCGGATATAAACCAATCCTTGCGATGCGCCTATACAGTAGCCGCAAATAGCCATCGCTTCGACAACAGAGTGCGGGTCGCCTTCGAGAATCGAACGATCCATAAACGCACCGGGGTCGCCTTCGTCGGCATTGCAAACAACATATTTCTGGTCGGCTTTGTTGTTATGTGCATATTCCCATTTCAGACCGGCAGGAAATCCTCCGCCCCCGCGGCCGCGCAACCCCGATTTTTTCATGATGTCGATGGCGTCGGTTTGCGACATTGCAAGCGCTTTGCCGAGTGCGGCATAACCATCGGCGGCGATGTATTCGTTTATGTTTTCGGGGTCGATAAAACCACAGTTACGCAATGCGATACGGATTTGTTTATGGGAAGAATCCGTTCGTTCCGAGTGAATTGTTTCGTAATTAATGGGTAGGACTCCATCCACCGGTTCCCCTTGTTTGATATACCTGTCAACAATATCTGCCGCCTTTTGGGCATCCACATAGCCGAATACCAAAGGCGCTTCACCGGGTTTATGTATTTCGACTGTGGGTTCGGCGAAGCAATAACCCATGCAACCGGTTTGGGATACTACGGCATTCAATTTGTCCCGCTCGACTTTTTCGACAAAGGCACTCATAGTCTCCCGCGCACCTGAAGCAATACCGCAGGTAGCCATTCCCACTTTGATTTGCACCTGATTGCCGAAATTCGCTTGTACTTTAATTTTATTCAAGTCGTCCGGCGACTTCATTTTATCCATAATGGTTTTTGTTTTTATTTAACAATTTAGAAGCACAAAAGTAATTATTTTTTTTAATATCGAAAAACAGTTTTTGAAAAACCTGTTATCTTTAATCGTATGATTTGATAATGGAGTTGAGCATTTTTTCCGTTTTGGCAGCGCCTTCGCCAAGAATAAATCCAATTTGTTGTACTTGACGCAGATTTTCCTCGATCACCTCAGTTACACGGTGGATAATTTCTTCCGGGCGCTCTTCCTTTGAATGCAGATTACGGAACACAGCTCCTACCAACTTCTTGGGAGTCAGTTGGAAAATGGAAATATTCACCCATTTTCCGTCTATTTCGACATCGCGATTGATTTGAGTTTCATCGTGATTTAAAATAAATTGGAATTGGGTAATCAAGACAGCCGGCAACAACGTTTTAAGGTCTGCACCAATTAGATAGGGAATCACCTCGTGGATATCCTTGACTTCATCGCCTAAGATTTCAATAAAACCCAGGTTTGATTCGATAATCTTCAGGTTTTCATCACAAAAGACAATTCCCGAACTAAGCCCGCGTATAAAAATAGACAATGCTTCAGTTTTGGCATAAAGCAATTCTTTGGTTTCATCGAGCGCTGTTTGCGTTACATTCAGTTCGTTTTTAACCATTTCCAATTCTTCTGTCGCTTTTTTGGATGTATAAATCGTTTCGCGGTTGTCGATTTGCGCATTGGTGACGCACATTTCAGGAATTGCTGTGTCTTGTGCGATGGCAAGCGCTAAATCCCTACAGGTTGCAAATCCGCAAGCGCTGCAGCTAACTTCCTTATTGTTATTTCGTTTGGTAATGCGATTGAGTGCTATTTTAATCGCAAACTCGTCGGCAGGAGGCAATTCGTATTTTTTATTGGAAAAAGTGGTGCTTAATTCTTTGTATCGCGAATGAAGCTCCAGGTCGTTCTTCCATTTTTTGATGTCGAAATTGGATAAACGCCTGCTAACATAATCTTTAACTAATGCGTAGCGTTTATATTTTTCTCCACCTTTCGATGTGCCAGGCCCCATTATACAACCTTTACAAATGAATATGTTGAAATTATGTTTGATAAAATTATAGTGCTCCAGGAATTGTTTGACCGCATAAACAGCGCTTTTACCGTCTATCGTCATGGCGTTGCCTTCCAAAAGTCTGATATCTATGTTCGCTGCTTCTAAAAAACCTTGTGAAACCGGAAACATACCTCCTTTATATCCCAAAGGATCGTCGAAGTCGGAATACTCACTAAACGTCTCGCTTATTTTAAATTCGTCGAACAGCTCACGCAATTCCCTGAATGTCAAAACTTCGTTTACTTTAGCCCAATCCGTATTCCGATCGACTTCTTTTTTAGCCGCAATACAAGGGCTTATGTGAACAATTTTGAGGTCTTTCCCATACGTTTTCCGTGCAACAACGGCGCTCGCAGCTATCGGAGAAATATAAGGCGCCAAATTGCCGATCAGTTCGGGATAGAATTTTTCAACCAAATTGACGATAGCATGACAACAACTTGACAGATAGTATTTCCCGTTAAAATCTTCATGGGTTAATTTCCTGAATTTTTCGGCAATGATATCTACGCCAAACGACATTTCCATTACATACGAAAAACCAAGTAAACGTATCATTTTCACAAATTTTCGATAATCGGTGATGTCGTCAAACTCGCCGGCTATGGAAGGAGCGCATATCGCAACGGCTTGCTCTTTCGAATTTAACAATCGCTTGACATTCTTTCGAGAATCGAAACAAGTTATGGCATTATATACACAATTTCCTATGCAAGAGCCGCATAGAATACATTTTCGCTCTTCGATATACGGAAAAACCGTATTGCCGCGCACATGAATTGCCTTGACCGGACATTTCCGTACACACGAATAACATGCCTTACATTGGCTTCTATCTAATTGGATGATACTGGACATGATGATGATATGAATAATGGAATGAAATCTAATAATTGAAAAAAAATTACATGTATTTAATATTAACTACCTTCATATATTTCTCGGACAAAACCTTTGTAAGCCTTTGTATCAGACTTTTACGGATTTCTATTTCGACAGGCAAATTGGGGTCGTGATGACTTTCATTGATTTTCGTACCCACAAGAATATAGATCGCATCGGTGTCCAACAGCATCTTACAGATTTGGTCGGCCGGACCTCGTCCGAATTGTATATGAGAGTTATAATTGAAATGATTCAACATAAAAGTAGCTTTACTCAAGGTTAATACCCCTTCGGTAACGAGATCGATGCCCATCATTTTCGAACTGGGTGGTAAAGCAGGGTCTAAACGTTCTTCATTGGTAACGGATCGTTTCAATTCTCTTGCGATTATTTCTGTTGTGGTGGCTCCGCTGACAATTTTTTTCCCTTCAAAGTTTTTGAGGATATGTGCAAACTCGTTGTCTTTCCCAGGGTTAAATGGAGGGCCTGTACATAATATCAATTTACGTGGTTGCCTGAAATACACCACACCACAAGTAAGGTCGTCTTTGGGTTTTAATAAATCATTTGCTGCTGCACGCCTGACCACTCTTTCAGCCAGGTCGGTCGCCGAAATATTCGGATTCATTTCAACGATCCGCTGTACAAATTGTATCAACTCAATTCTGCCCCAACCCATTATCATGCCTTCACCCAGCCCCGACTGTACGATTCCATCAGAACAAAAAACAATACGGTCTTCCATTTGCGGGATAAATGAGCATTTCTTTAAATCCATAACCCGCTTATCTTTGCTGTCGCCTTTGTACTTTGCCAGCGTCCATGCAGGTTGATAAATCCTGTTTCCTCGTAAAATCAATGTTTGCGGATTATCGTATTCCAAGATGGAAACGGTGTCTCCACTTATGGAAATATCAATGATTGTATAGGTTGAATAACTGATTTTCCGCTCACTGCAAACAGGCAATGCTTTCATGATAATCCCCGCAAGAGCATTGGCATCTTTGTGTTCCATCGAAAAGTTGAGCGAGATTGTCGCCGTAAGTGTCGCCAGTACATTCGCTCTTACACCATGCCCTATACCATCCGACAATACGCAGATGATCCGGTTTTCTTCAGGAATTCTTTTAAACAGAAAAACATCACCGCATATTTTTTCTCCCTCATGGTTTATTTGATAATAACCAACCTCCGCATGATATTTTGCCTCATCGTCAAGTTCTAACGTCAGTTTATCCAAATCAATAATCGTTTTAAAATTAAAGCACAAAAATACGAAACAATTATGAATTAATGACATTTGCCGGTGCATTATTTTTCAAAATCCTGCAACCCGCCCGAACGAATCCTAACATTATTTTCGATCATTGCAGGATAGTATGCGACAGGGTGACAAATCATAATCCGTTAAAAAATCTTTATTTTCGGTATAATTTACTTTTTTAAAATAAAAATGTTTATTTTTGCCACGTTTGAAAAAAAAATAAACACTTCCGAATTAAGCAAATTGATAATTATTAATAATATAAGTAAAATAAAGCTAATATGAATATGACCAATACCGTGTCGACAGACATATTAATAATTGGAGGCGGCCCATCAGGGTTAGCGACGGCAATTCGTCTATCCGATTTGTTAAAACAAAAAGGGTTAAACAAACGTATTTTGCTGATTGACAAAGGAAATTCAATCGGAAGTCACATTTTATCGGGGGCGGTCGTTTGTCCCCAAGTATTTAAAGAATTATTGCCCGGGGTGACTTTCGACGAAATCCCATTCAACGCAAAAGTAAGCAAAGATGCACTGTACTTAATCAGTAAAACCGGAAAACTAAAATTACCTTTCAACCCTCCTTTTATGGGTAATCATGGTAATTATGCCGCTTCTTTAGCAGAAATCTGCCGTTATTTGGCCGCAAAAGCAGCCGAAAAGGGTGTCGAAATCTATACCGGATTTGCCATGAGCGAATTGTTGTATGACGAAAACGGAAAAGTGGCCGGAGCCAAAACGATTGACACCGGTGTCGATCATCACGGTGAGAAACAGGAAAACTTCCAACCGGGAAGCAGTATACTCGCTAAATTGACCATTCTCGCAGAAGGTACGCGCGGCAGTTTGACAAAAAAAGTCATTGATAAATTCCATTTGCAGAAAGACAGGAATCCGCAGATTTATTCGCTTGGATGCAAAGAACTTTGGTGTGTACCCGAAGGGCGGATCACTCCGGGTGAAACCTATCATTTAATGGGTTATCCTGCCGTGAACAACAACGTGTTCGGCGGCGGCTTTATCTACGGTTTGAATGACAACAGAGTGGCGGTTGGTTTGGTTCTTGGACTTGATTATGCCGACCCAACATTTGATATACACAAGGCTTTCCAGATGTGGAAAACACATCCGCTTGTCTCTAAATACTTGAAAGACGGAAAGATGATCGAATACGGCGCCAAAACATTGCCCGAAGGAGGCTGGTACTCGATGCCGAAACCTTATTCCGACAACGTACTGATTGTTGGAGATGGAGGCGGATTCTTGGCGATGCCTGCACTCAAAGGTATCCATTTAGCCATGCGTTCCGGTATGTTGGCGGCCGAAACGGCGCTGATTGCTTTGGAAAAAAATGATTTTTCAAAAGATGTCTTGAAATATTACCAAAAAATAATCAAGAAAAGTTCCATATACAAAGAATTGTACCGTGTGCGCAACTTCCGCCAGGGATTTATCTACGGAATGATTATTGGGGCTTTCCATTTTGGCTCTCAACTTGTTACGTGCGGAGCCGGATTTTTTGGAAAATTGAAGACGCATGCCGATAGCGATGCGACTAAAAAATTGAAGGCTTTAGGCAAAAAGACATTTAAAGATAAAACATCGGGTTTTGAATTTGATAAAACACTGACATTTGACAAGGTAACCGATGTCTATTTCTCAGGAGCGCTTCACGACGAAACCCAGGTGCCACATTTGGAAATAAACAATACGGAAACATACAAAGCCATCAATATCAAAGAATATGATGCGCCATGCCAGTATTATTGCCCTGCCGAAGTATACGAATTGCATACCGATAAGTCGGGACATAAAGCGTTGCGAATTCACTTTGAGAACTGTCTGCATTGTAAAACGTGCGACATCAAAGAACCTGTCGACGGCATCACATGGAATGTGCCGAACGGCGGCAATGGCCCGGAATACAAGAATATGTAATTCACAGATTGTATGGAAGTTCAGCCTGCGGAATGAAAGAAAAGTTAAGCGACAACAGTTTAGCCAATATAGTGCTTACGGCGGAGGAGCAGTCGAAACTGACGCCCGACGAGGTATTGAATGTATTGAAACAGGGAAACAGGGAGTTTACTGAAAACAACCTGACAATACGCAATAATACCGAACGAATACGTAAGCACGCATCAGGTCAATTTCCCAAGGCAGTTGTGGTTTCGTGTATGGATTCCCGAGTGCCGGTAGAGGATATTTTTCACAGGGGTATAGGCGATATATTTGTAGCGCGGATTGCCGGCAATTTTGTCAACGAGGACATATTGGGCAGCTTGGAATTTGCATGTAAGATTTCCGGCGCCAAACTCATTGTGATTTTGGGACATGAGCGTTGTGAAGCCATTACATCGGCCATAAATGGCATACAATCAGGTAGTATTACGGCAGTGTTATCCAAAATCCAACCGGCGATTGTTGCAGCGGGAGTTTCTTTTACCGAAGATAAAACCTCAACCAATCCTGAATTTGTGAATGCTGTTTGCATCCAAAATGTGAAACACGCCATGCACGTCATCCGAACCCAAAGTCCTGTTTTGAAAGAGATGGAAGACAAAGGAGAAATAAAAATCACAGGCGGAATTTACCGGATGGAAACAGGAAAGGTGAATTTTTTGTAGAACAGGGCAAATTTAATTCGTAATTGAATGGCAAAAATAGCGGTAAAAGACACGGAAATATATGTGATACAAATCAACTGGGAACAAATATACAATCCGGATTTTAATTATGGCGAATTCGACATAATTATGGAAAATGCTGAATATACAAACTTTAAACCCCTCGCATTCGAGGGGTTTAGAAATGAAGATTTTAACGGATGTGGAAGGCAGGAAAGTTTTGAAATAGTTTGTTAGAAAAATAATAAATCAAAAAAAAAAGTCATGAAAAGAATTAGTACCATTACATCAATTATCCTATTTGCGATGATGGCAGGATGTGGAGGAGGCAAACAATCAACTGATGACCTCATCATTGTTGATGTTACGACAAGTTATCCTGAAAAGGAACTGATTCTTCAGGATTTTATGGATGTGGAATATATTGTGCTGGAAACCTCTGACGAGTTTCTTACACAAGGCTTGGTGAAAGCCATAGGAAGTGAATACATTTTGGTGACAAACCGGATTAGGAATGGAGATATTATCATTTATGACAGAAAAACAGGCAAAGGCGTAAGGAAGATAAATCGGCAAGGGCAAGGTCCGGAAGAATATAATAGGATATCAGGGGTGGCGAATATTATACTTGATGAAGCCAATGGAGAAATGTTCGTTAAGTCTACAGCAGACAAAATCCTTGTTTACGATTTGTATGGAAAATTCAAACGGAGTTTCATGTCTTCTCATTATGATGTATTTGAGTATGACAAAGATAATTTGATTGGTTATGATATTTCCGATTTTTATCAAAGAGGAGAAGATAGAGATAGAGAAAAAGCGTATCATGTACTAATATCAAAATTAGATGGAAGTATTACCCGGAAAATTTTTATTCCATTTAAAACGATACATACTCCAATTGTAGTGAGAATGGGTATTGGAAATGCATCTACGCCCGAATTCTGCCAAATAATTCCAAATCAAGGGAAATGGATTCTTGCAGATTCGTCATCCGATACATTGTATACGTATGCGCCGGATAATACGTTAAAACCTTTTCTTGTAAGAACCCCCTCTATACATGCCATGGAACCTGAAGTTTATCTTTCTATAATGGCTCTTACCAACAGTTATTATTTTATAAAAACGGTTAAAAATGATTTTGACTTTGAAACAGGAAGAGGATTCAATTTGAATACACTTATGTACGACAAGAAAGAAAATGCCGTATTGGAATATGTCGTTTACAATGATGACTATACAGAAAAAAGACCATTATTTAAGTTTATGTGGAATCCTTATAATCATGAAATTACATCCAGTGTGATTTTAGAGGCACACCAACTCGTTGATGATTACAAAAAAGGGATACTGAAAGGAAAATTGAAAGAAATTGCTGCGACATTGGATGAAGAAGACAACCCGGTGATTATGTTGGTAAAGCACAAGCAATAAAAAGCAGCACTTTATCAAACGAATAACATAGACAAGGCAAAATGACCAAACACAATCAAAATAAGCAACTGCAAATCCGCAACAGCACGGCTGAATTTCTGATTTTTGCCAATCAGACAGGAAACGAAGCTATTGAAGTTCGATTACAAGACGGTACAGTTTGGCTGCCTCAAAAATTGATTGCCATATTGTTCGATGTTGAAAAAAGTGTGATTACCAAACACCTAAATAATATCTATAAAGAAAATGAACTCAACAAGGAAGCAACCTGTGCATTTTTTGCACAAGTTCAAACTGAAGGCTCCCGAACAGTTGGACGCATTGTAAACGGTTATTTGGACTTTGCAGAAGAATATGCCAAACGGCAGGTTCCACTTACCATAGAGGATTGGGCAAAACATATGGATTTGATTCTACAGGTAAATGAAAAGGATTTATTGAAAAACGCAGGCAAAATTACCGCCGCTCTTGCCAAACAACATGCCGAAAATGAATTTGAGAAATACCGCCCCATTCAAGACCGTCTTTTTGAATCGGATTTTGATAAGGCGTTAAAAATGATTGAAAAAAATAATTCGTAATTTTAAATTTTTATATAATATGACTATAATAACTTTAATCAAACAAGTACCGCTCCCCAGCGAAATGCGCATGGGCGAAGACGGTTTAATGGACAGAACGAAAGCAAAATCAATCATCAACATTGATTGTCAGTTTGGGCTTGAAGCCGGACTGCAACTGAAAAAGAAGTATCCCGATGCTCGCATGATTGTTGTTTCGATGGGACCTCCGTCTTTTGAAGCGGCGCTGCGCACTGCGATCTCAATGGGTTACGATGCTGCGTATCTACTTTCCGATCGTAAACTCGGCGGAAGCGATACCTATGCTACCGGATTGGCGCTCGCTACCTTGCTGAAACACTTGGGCTTTACGAAAGAGAGCCGAGAACCGTTTATCATCTTTGCCGGACGGCAGACAAGCGATGGCGATACGGCGCACGTACCCTCGCAGGTTGCCGAAAACCTCGGTATCCCACAGGCTACCTTTGTTGAAAGGGTGCAAGCCGACGACAATGGAAATATCATCGCCAAACGTATCATTGAAGGCGGTCATCAGATGATGCAACTCCCGATGCCATGCGTCATTTCCTTCACACCGACCGGAATCGGTCCGCGTAAACCCTCATTGGTCGGCGCTATCAATGCCCGCAATGCCAAAATCAACATCTTTGGCATTACCGACATCAATTTATCAACTGAAAAAATCGGGTTATCAGGCTCTCCGACAATCGTTTCCGCTGTACAAGATATCGTTAGCGACCGTCCCCCTGTGATGATGTCCGAGGGACAAGGTGAAAAACAATTGGTAAACGACTTAATCGCTAATTTCAACACAGGTGGAAATACAATGCAAAAAGTGGAATCTAAAGAAAAGGCGGCAAAAGAACTTCCCGACTTCCCGACAGTTGATATACGCAACGGAGCAAAAGGGATTATCACCTGGGCGGAAATAACCAATGGAAAGGTAGCCCGTCCATCCATCGAATTATTGACTCCGGCACGTAATTTAGCCAACGAATTAGGCGAAAACACCCGAATCTCGACCGTACTGATCGGCAAAAATGTGGAACCTTTGGCGCAAACACTTTTCGAACACGGCGCCGATGAGGTGATTATCGTTGAAGACGACCGCCTGGAAGAGTATCTTGTGTTGCCATTTTCCGATATTTTCGCCCAAATCAGCCGTGAAAGAAAACCGGAGATTCTCCTTTTTGCCGCAACTACTTCTGGGCGTGAACTTGCTCCACGTACGGCTGTCAAGACAGGCAGCGGCGTTACAGCCGACTGTACCGGATTGATTATCGGCAACTATATTGATCGAAAAAAGAAAGAGATTGTATATCCGATTCTCCACTCACGGCGACCAACTTACGGTGAAAGTAAGTTAGCCACCATTCTCGGATTCGAATTTCCGCAAGTCTCGACAGCGCGCGCCGGCACATTTGAAGTGCCTGAAGAACAAAAAGGTCGTACAGGCAAAATCTCCACTTTCAAACCCCTATTGAACGATGAACATTTTATCGTTAAAATTCAGCAAACCATTCGAGGCGAAGGCGGTTTACAGGGATTGTTTGACGCCGATATTATTGTAGCCGGCGGACGCGGAACTGTAGGCAATGAATTAGCTTATGTAAAAGAACTGGCTGAAGCCCTTAAAGCACAGGGAGTCAGAGCCGAATGGGCTTGTAGCCGTGTAGTGGTCGACGAAGGTTTTTCCGAATATGCACGCCAGATCGGCCAAACCGGTAAAACCGTCCGCCCGAAAGTATACATCGCAATCGGTATATCCGGCGCCATCCAACATATCGCAGGCATCAAAGAATCAGGCAAAATAGTCGCCCTCGACCATAACGCCAAAGCCTCTATTTTCCACCATTCCGATTTCGGCATAGTCGGCGAGTATGAAGACATCATACCGGAATTGATTGAACGTGTGAAAGGTGGTTTTACATTTGGCATTGATCCGGCAAAAAAATAGATTTTTCCAAAAATATTATATTATTAATCAAAAGTCAATATGAATCAAACTAAAAAAGTGAATGGTAGACTACCTGAAGATCATGAACAAAAATTAGGTCAGATTGCAGAGGTGATAGCAAAATACGAAGCAAAGCCGAACAATTTGATTATGATTTTGCACGCATCGCAAGGTATTTATGGCTATCTGCCTTACGAAGTTCAAAAGTTTATTGCGGATAAAATGAATATCCCTGTTGCAGATGTATCGGGGGTAGTCAGTTTTTATTCATTCTTCTCAACCAAACCCAAAGGGAAACATACCATTATGGTATGTATGGGTACTGCTTGTTATGTACGCGGGGGTAAAAAATTAGTCGAAGGGCTTGAAAAGCATCTACATGTAGCCTGCGACTGCACAACCGAAGACGGCAAATTCACATTAAGCAAGGCGCGCTGTATCGGCGCTTGTGGATTAGCCCCAGCCATGATGGTCGACGACACGGTATACAAAGCCGTCAATCCCAACAGATTAGACTCTGTATTATCTAAATATTAGGAGGCTGTATCATGGGTAAGACTATTAAAACAATTGCAAACTTAGAGGCAATTAAGCATGATTTCCTGAAAAATACGGAAAAGTACAAGTATCAGATTTTAGTTTGCGGTGGAACAGGTTGTGTTTCATCTAATTGTGCTGCAATAGAAAATGCAGTTAATGAAGAACTTCAAACGCAGGGACTTACAAAAGACGTGAAAGTATATCAAACCGGTTGTATGGGCATTTGCGCTTTGGGGCCGGTCATGCTGGTACTCCCCGACCGTACGTTCTATACCGAACTGGATACCGATAAGGCGAAAGAAATCATACAGAGCCATTTAATAAATAATAAACCTGTCGAAAAATATACTTTCTACGACAAGACATTATTGAAATATGTTCCAAAAATAGATGATATTGAGTTCTTCAAAGCACAAGTTAAAATATGTTTGGACTTGTGTGGAATCATTGATTATACCGACATCAGGGATTATATAGCTCATGATGGATATTTGGCTGCTGCAAAGTCAATTATCGGAATGACACCGGAAGATGTGGTGAAGGAAGTAGAAACCTCAGGCCTTCGTGGACGCGGCGGTGCAGGTTTTCCGACAGGCACCAAACTTCGTGCCGGCTTTGCACAAAAGAACGACATCAAATTTATGGTTTGCAACGCCGACGAAGGTGATCCGGGCGCATTTATGGATCGCAGCGTGATCGAAGGCGACCCGCACTGCCTGATCGAGGGCATGTTACTTTCGGCGTATGCCATTGGCGCACAACAAGGTTACGTATATATTCGTGCTGAATATCCAATCGCCATCGAACGGTTGAAAACAGCCATTGAGCAAGCTCGCGAATACGGTCTTTTGGGTAAAAAACTGTTTGGTACAAATTATAATTTCGACCTTGAAATCCGTATCGGTGCAGGTGCATTCGTTTGCGGCGAAGAAACAGCCCTGCTTGCATCCATCGAAGGAAAGCGCGGTGAGCCAAGACAAAAACCGCCGTTCCCGTTCCAAAAAGGATTATTCGGCTACCCGACCATTATCAACAATGTTGAAACATTAGCCAATATCCCTAAGATTATCCGTAACGGTGGTAAATGGTATGCTTCTTTCGGCACCGAGAAATCGCCCGGTACAAAAGTATTCGCCCTCGCCGGCGATGTGGTCAATACCGGCATTGTTGAAGTACCGATTGGCACGCCCATAGGCACCATTATTTATAATGTGGGAGGCGGAATCCCCAACAGAAAAGAATTCAAAGCCGCACAAATCGGAGGCCCTTCAGGCGGTTGTATTACCAAAGAAAACCTCAATGTGCCAACGGATTACGAATCATTGGCTAAAATGGGCGCCATCATGGGATCAGGCGGTTTGATCGTGATGAACGAAGACACCTGTATGGTCGATACTGCACGCTTTTTCATGGATTTTATCCGCGACGAATCGTGTGGGAAATGTGTAGCCTGCCGTGTTGGAACCAAACGCATGTTGGAAATCCTCGAAGGGATTACCGAGGGAAAAGGGAAACAGGGCGATATCGAAACTTTGATCGAAATTGGCGAAGCCATTCAGGAATCGGCGATGTGCGGACTCGGACAAACTGCCCCCAATCCAATTCTTTCTACCATTCGATACTTCCGCGAAGAGTTCGAAGAACATATCAATAAAAAATATTGCCGTGCGGGCGTTTGCGGTTCGATGTTCACTTCGCCTTGCGAAAACACGTGTCCGGCCAATGTCAATGTACCCGGTTATATTTCGCTTATTTCTGCAGGGCGTTTCCAGGATGCCTACAATCTTGTGATGCAAGAGAACCCGCTACCGGCCATCTGCGGACGTATTTGTACCCGCCCGTGCGAGCATAAATGCCGCCGAGGTACTGTCGACGAACCGGTTGCGATCCGCGATCTGAAACGTTTTGCCGCCGACTATGCCTTTAAAAACGAACTACCCTACAAGATGCAACTCACCTTTGCGAAAAAAGGAAAACGCATTGCCATTATCGGAGCAGGCGCATCGGGTCTGACTTGTGCGTATTATTTGGTTAATATCGGTTACGATGTCGATGTATTTGAATCCGAAAAGGTTGCAGGTGGCGTATTGGCTTTCGGTATTCCCGAATATCGTCTTCCGGAAGCAATTCTGCAACACGAGATTGATTTAATCAGACAAGCCGGCGTTAATATTTATCTGAACAAAGAAGTAGGAAGAGATGTAAGTTTCACACACTTACGCGAAGGTTATGACGCCATCTACATCGCAACAGGAACACAATATCCCGCGAAAGTCAATATCGAAGGTGAAAATTTACGTGGCGTAATGCATGGTATTACTTTCCTGAAAGACACCAACTTGCGCGACGACATGAAATTACATGGCACCGTTGCCGTAATCGGCGGCGGCAACACGGCAATCGACTCGGCTCGCTCTGCATTACGGATCGGCGCCGACCGTGTGATTATCGTATATCGCCGCACACAGGACGCCATGCCTGCTTATATCGAAGAGGTACACGAAGCCCTCGAAGAAGGCGTGGAACTGATGGAATTAACGGCTCCTGTCAAATTCATCGGAAAAGACAATAAGATCACCGGCATTGAATGTGTGAAAATGTCATTAGGCGAGTTTGATTCGTCAGGAAGAAGGAGATCGGTCGAAATCAAAGGCTCCAACTTTGTTTTAGACGTTGATTATGTGATTCCTGCTGTCAGTCAATATGCCGACTTACCGTTTGTCAGCAAAGATGAAATCGGCGTGACCAAATGGGGAACGTTCATTGTCGACCCCGAAACCCAAATGACTTCAATGGAAGGCGTATTTTCCGGCGGAGACGTAGTACGTGGCCCGGACACTGTGATCAGTGCAATTTCCGACGGTAAGAAAGCAGCATCCTCGATAGATATGTATCTCGGTGGAAATGGTCTTTTAAACAAAGGCGCACCCATTGATATCCCGAAAGTTTACGATGAAGACGAAGTGGTGGTACACGAGCAATTCCACATGGAAATGCTGCCGCCCGAAGTGCGTAAACAATCGTTTGCTGAAGTAGTTTTAGGTTTCCATAAAATCAACGCCATCGCCGAATCCATGCGATGCTTACATTGTGAAAGGAGGTAATTATGATACAATTGACAATAAATAACAAGAAAATCAGCGCCGCTCCGGGAACAACCATTCTCGAAGCCGCCAAACAAAATGGAATCAATATACCTTCTTTGTGCTATCTGGAAGGTGTTCACCAATTTGGTTCCTGTAGAATATGTTCCGTAGAGGTAGAGGGCGCCCGAACACTTCAGGTAGCTTGCATGGCTGAAGTGAGAGAAGGAATGGTCGTACATACCCATTCAAAAAAAGTACTGAAAACACGTAAAGTGCTGTATGAGTTGATGCTTTCCGACCACTCCAAAAATTGCTTGAGTTGCAGCCGCAACCAATCGTGCGAGTTACAACAATTAGGCGAGACATTGGTTGTTACCGAAAATCGTTTCAAGACATGCAGTGCACGCGAAGACATCGACATTTCTCCATCAATTACCCGCGATTTATCGAAATGTATCCTTTGCCGCCGTTGCGTTACAGCCTGCAAGGAAATACAGGGAGTCGGTATCCTCGAAGCGCAGAATCGTGGATTCGATACGGTAATAGCGCCTGCAATGGAACGCTCAATTAATGACGCAAAATGTTCATTCTGCGGACAATGTACCGTAGTTTGCCCGGTTGGAGCGCTGAAAGAAACCGACCATATCACCCGTGTTTGGGAAGCCTTAAACGACCCGGACAAGAGGGTGGTTATGCAACCTGCTCCTGCCGTACGCGTGGCATTGGGCGAAATGTTCGGATATCCGGTGGGTACATCGGTAACCGGCAAAATGGCTGCCGCCATCCGCGCCCTCGGTGTAGACGATGTGTTTGATACCGACTGGTCTGCCGACCTGACCATCATGGAAGAAGGCACGGAATTTTTACACAGGGCGATGGATGTATTATCCGGTAAAAAGGCAGTGCTTCCATTGATCACGAGTTGTTCGCCGGGATGGATCAAATACATTGAATCCTACTTCCCGCAACTCCTACCACACCTTTCCACCTGTAAATCGCCTCATATGATGCTGGGCGCCTTAGCCAAATCATATTATGCCGAAACGATAAACGTCGATCCGAAAAACATGTATAACGTATCTGTTATGCCATGTACGGCGAAAAAATTTGAAGCTTCACGCGAAGAAATGGTTAATCGCGGCGTACCCAATGTCGACGCTGTGCTTACGACCCGCGAATTGGGACAAATGATCAAGCAAGCCGGTATAGACTTTTGCAGCTTGGAAGACGAGAAATTCGATGATCCCATGGGACAATCTACCGGCGCTGCCGACATTTTCGGCGTTACCGGCGGCGTGATGGAAGCGGCCTTAAGAACTGTGTATGTAATCATTACCGGAAGGGAATTGCCATTTGACGGTTTGCATGTTGCGCCGATTGTCGGCCTTGAGCAAATCAAAGACGCCACCATCAAATTGGAAAATGTGCTTCCCGACTATAAAATGTTCGAAGGATTTGAAGTGAAAATTGCAGTTACCAGCGGTTTAGCCGGAGCCAAAATCTTGATGGATCAAATCGTTGCAGGCACATCACCTTATCATTTCATTGAAGTGATGGGCTGTCCGAGCGGTTGTATCTGTGGTGGCGGTCAACCTCGCAGCGATGATCCCGATGTACGTATGAAACGCCTGAAAGCGATCTACACCGAAGACGAAAGCCGTTCGCTGCGCCAATCACACCTCAACCCATCCATCACGGCAATCTACCGGGATTACCTCGGCAAACCGGGTGGACATCTCTCACACGAACTCCTACATACCCACTACTTCGATAGAAGCATGGAGAATGCGTAGAAGTTTCAACCATTCAATTCAGTTCGATTTCTTTCGGTTTTATCGATTGAAATCGAACTGAATTTTTGCTAATATCATTTTCTTATTTTTTTTGATAAAAGATGGGCTGAAAATCAAATCAAGGCAAACAGAATAAAGACCAATGATTATTCATTGATTATTGCCGCTTCATGCCGAATAAAGGCCTTATCCATGCAAATCGTCTAAT
>JAIRJR010000348.1 GCA_031260575.1 Tannerella sp. | reverse complement strand
ATTATGCAAACATAGCTTCATTTATTGATAATATAGAGAAAAATTGTTTAGAGATTGATTAGAGTGAAAAATCCGATGAATTTATAATTCGCCTATATTCTTCAACTGATTTCATTTTTTCAATCACATAGAAAGATACACAAGGCTTTTTACCTCATAAACAATGCGTAAGAGCAATGTTTGAGAGGCGGCATCATTTTTTTTAGACGAAAAGAAGGCTTTTTGAAAATAACCGTATATCTTTGTAAAAAATATAAACTGTAATGAAAATATCAAAAATACACTTGACAAACTTCAAACGGTTTGCAGACCTTTTGATTGATAATATCCCATCCGCTTCTAAATTAGTTCTGTTAATTGGGGCAAATGGGTCGGGAAAATCTTCCTTGTTTGACGCTTTTGGATTTATGGATACTGCTATAAAAGATAATTATGGTAGGGATGATGAATTCCGGAATTATTACAAGAAGCAAAAGGATTCTCCTGCTTCCGTAGCTATTTCTTTTGACAATCATTCTGAGATTACCGTTAACAGCGATAATTATCATATTTTATATCCTAAGAAATTGTCTGCAACAACATTCTATGGAAGAACGAGTTTTAGGCAAATACCGCGATTGACAAGAACTTCATTAGGGAAGGGCGAGCAAGTCGATTTTCAGAAAGACTCTGACAGACCTCGATTTTTCATTGAAAGGGATAACCGCTTTGAAAACGATGTGGAAAAAATCACGGAAGTTATTGTAAAAGAAATTTTTCGCTTACAACAATCCGGTGAACAAATTCGTCAGAAGTATATTTATCCAATTAATTCTGCGCTTGAAAACATTTTTGGTAGCGGGAATGGAACAAAACTTCAACTGATTGAAATTATTCCTCCATTAGAGGGAAAAGTCGCTCAAATTACTTTTCGTAAAGGAGATTCGGAGTTTCATTATAATTATTTGAGTGCGGGCGAAAAAGAGGTTTTTAATCTTTTAATAAATTTTTTAAGTCGCGGCTCGTTTTTTCAAGATACAATTTACGCATTTGACGAAATCGACTTGCACCTTAACACAAAACTTCAATTTAATTTATTGAAAGAAATTACAGAAAACTGGATACCTGAAAACTGTCAGTTATGGACTGCTTCACATTCACTTGGATTCATTGAATATGCAAAACAATCAGACATTGCTTCCATTATTGACTTTGACGATTTGGACTTCGACATTCCAAGAGTTTTGACTCCCGTCCCGAAAGATAACCCGGAGATTTATGAAATAGCGGTTGGGAAAGAATTTTTAGCTTCGTTGTTTCGGCAGATGAGTATCTATTTTGTTGAAAATAAGGATAAAGAATATTACGCAACAGTTGGAATTGCCAATACCGTTTTTGTTTCCGAAAATGATAGAAATAGCGTTTACCATAAAGTAAAAGCTACAAATAACAAAGGAATTGTGGATAGAGATTTCCTGAGTGATGATGATATTGTTCAAATACGAAAGCACTACCCAAATCTGACGCTTTTGGATTATTACAGTATTGAAAACTATTTGTATCATCCCGACAATTTATCGGAGTATTACAATTCAAAGAATAAAGCGTTTGACAGAGAAGAATATATTACGCAACTAACAGAAGCAAAAAATAAGGCTAAAGATACATTTATTCCTGCGCTGACATCAAGACGAACAGGATATCCGTATTTCGGAGAACCGGATCAAAATGAAAGAACTGCATTACAAAATCGCTTTAAAAACAGAGGAGAGAATGAAGCACAATCTGCCATTGTTGCTGCTTACTTGAACAGTAATGATTTTGATGTTTATTACAAATCGCTGCCCATGAAATCGTATTGTACGGAGTTGCCGCAACGACAAAATATTCCCAAAAGTGATTTGGCAAAAACGCAGTGGTTCAAAGCAAAAATCGAAAATCTCACCTAATAAAATTTTTTCTCTCTTGTATTGAATTTTTGCTTATTTTTGTAATTAGAACAGAATTGGAAAAAATATGGATTATTACATAGATTTAAAAGAACTTTCCACACGTGAGAGTGAAAAAGTAGAATGGAAAGAAAACGGCAATGATAAAGATGTCGTTAAAAGAATGGTCAAAACTATTTCTGCATTTGCCAACGACATTGCCAATGTCGGAGGAGGGTACGTTGTGTGTGGTGCAAAAGAAATAAAAGACGAGTTCGGTTTTCCGAAAGTCGAATATACAGGGCTTACTGCTAATAAGTTAAAAGAAATAGAAGGAAAAGTTCGCGAACAATGTACCAATAGAATAAGTCCCTCAATTGCCCCAATTATTGAGATAATTGACAATCCCATGAATGATGAAACAAAAATTCTGGTTTTTATTATTCCTGCAACCTCCAAAGCGCATACATATCGGGATGATGAAACGGTCAAGTATTATGTGCGAGTTGGTCGAGAAACAATTGAAGCAAGAAATGGAATTTTAAGTCAGTTATTAACGAGCAAACAGGAAGTAGTGCCATTTGATAAACGTGCAAATCCGAAAGTTGACGAAAAAGATATCGATATTTTATTTTTTCGTGATTGTATGAATGAAATGAAATTAACACAGCCAACTAAACCATTGGAAAGTTATTTTTCCGATAGAGAACAAATAGCAGAATTTGTTCCGCCGCTATGCGTGAAAAAATCATTGGATTCCGGGTTCTGTTTAAGGAATTTTGCATTGTTTATGTTTGGGAAGAAAAGTTCCATTAGTTTGAACTTTCCGGATGCCCATACTTTATTGTCACTTTATAATGGCACCGACCGAAGTGAACAAACAGCAGAACGACATACATTTACGGGGTCTATTACCGAGCAGGCAAAGAAAGCAATCGAATTGTTGAATACACAGGCATATACTGCATTTGATAAAACTAGCGAAAAACCAAATCAAGTAAAATATCCGACACGAGCATTACAAGAAGCAGTGATCAACGCAATTGTGCATAGGGATTATGAAATAGCCGAACCTATACGTATAACCGTTTTTTCAGACAGAATTGAAATTATGTCGCCCGGGAGTTTACATTGGGGTGTTGATAGGGAAAAATTTTTTGCAGGGAAAGCAACTGCAAAATGGCGAAATCAGAGTTTTGCCTATTTGTTTAACAAACTGCAACTTGCACAATCAGAGGGACAGGGTATTCCAACAATAATTCGCACAATGAAAGAAGAGGGCTGTCCTGCGCCCATTTTCGACATAGGAACGGATAGTGTAACGTGTATTCTTCCTGCGCATCCACGCCACATAATGATCAGAAAAAACCAAAGAAATTAAAGGAAAAAATAAGATCGGTTTTTTTTTATTAATTTTGTACGCTCATTTCAATTATCCCGAAGGGATTGGATATATGCAGAAAGAGACATGAACAGACGGGTCGTTATCACGGGAATAGGGATTTATTCCTGTCTCGGAAAAAACATAGAAGAGGTTGCCTCATCGTTATATCAGGGTAAATCGGGTATCGGTATCGACCCTGACCGGACGAAGTACGGGTATCGTTCTCCGTTGACGGGCATTGTTGAACGTCCCGACCTGCAAGGAATGATAGACAGGCGTATGCGTCAATCGCTACCGGAAGAAGGCGAATTTGCTTTGATGGCTACGCGCGAAGCGTTGGCGAATGCCGGAATCGACGAGCATTTCAGGGCGGTCGAAGAGATCGGTATTTTTTACGGCAACGATACATCGGCGCAGGCGGTTATCGAAGCGCACGAAATCATGTGCAAAAAGAAAGACTCCACCTTGATAGGCTCCGGAGGGGCTTTTAAATCGTTGACTTCGACAGTTTCCATGAACCTTTCGACTGTATTCAAGTTGCGCGGCATCAATATTTCGATTGCTGCAGCGTGCGCCAGCGGTTCTCATGCGGTAGGGCTTGGTTATGTTTTTGTGCGAAACGGGTTGCAGGATGTGGTTTTATGCGGCGGCGCGCAGGAGGTGAATTTTTATTCCATGGCGGGCTTTGACGGATTGAGCGCATTCTCCATGCGTACCGGCGAACCGGCGAAAGCTTCGCGACCGTTCGATGCGAATCGCGACGGCCTTGTGCCAAGTGGCGGAGCAGCCAGCCTGATTCTTGAAGACGAAACACATGCCTTGAAACGGGGCGCTACCATTTATGGCGAAGTGACCGGGTATGGTTTTTCTTCCAATGGCAGTCAGATTTCGCAGGCTTGCGACAAAGGATCGTTTATTGCGATGGAGCGGGCATTGTCGGATGCAAGATTGACGGCATCCGACATCGACTATATCAATGCCCATGCGACATCGACTCCGCAAGGCGACCGGAGCGAAGCGATGGCGCTCGACAGACTATTTGGCGATGCACATACGCCCATAAGCTCAACCAAATCAATGACCGGACATGAATGTTGGATGGCAGGCGCAAGCGAGATTGTGTATTCATTGCTCATGATGAAACATCATTTCATCGCACCCAATATCAATTTCGAAACACCCGATGAAGCGGCTGTCCGATTGAATATCATCGCCAAAACCCAAGAACAACCGATCCATGCATTCCTCTCTAACTCTTTTGGCTTCGGCGGAACAAACAGCTCGGTAATTATTCAAAAATATAAGTATTAAAAGCGCAAAAGGTGTGAAATCCCAAGGGATAAACCGGATTTTTACCCGGAAAAACACCAAAAACAGATATTTTTTAGAAAAAAAATCAAAATTTGTGTCTGATATAGAAAAAATCATTATTTTTGTACCCGAAAAAAGCGTACAAAATGATTACCGGAAATAACCTTTCGATTATTCTAACGATTAGCATCTTGGTGGTGGAATCAAGAGAGTGAGAAAGGTTTGTCCATAACTGTTTATAAATTAATATTGCAAAAGCCTTTCTCACTGTCCGGGGAAGGCTTTTTTAATTCTTAATTGAGAATCAAGTAAAAATTAAGAATTAAGAGAAGAAAGAGGATTTTGAATAATAATAAACTAACGAGTAGGAGAGTTAAAAGTTAAAAAAATGCAACACAAATTACGTAGTTCAATCACCATGGAAGGGCGCAGAATGGCAGGCGCCAGGGCTTTGTGGAAGGCCAACGGAATGCAACCGGAACAGAAAGGCAAACCTGTGATCGCCATTGCCAACTCATTCACCCAGTTTGTGCCGGGACATGTCCATTTGCATGAAACGGGTCAGATGATCAAAGCCTGTATCGAAGCATCCGGTTGTTTTGCCGCCGAATTTAA
>JAIRJR010000338.1 GCA_031260575.1 Tannerella sp. | reverse complement strand
GTATTTGTACTCAACAACGACCAACGTAAATGGCTGACCGGCGATCAAATGAATTTAGCCGAAAGCAAAGTTTACCTTACCTCACTATGGGCTGATTCGATTTATAAATCTGTAAAAGTAACCAAAAAAGAAGTATTTGGGATCGACAACAACCACCCTGTAATGCTGTTTGTTGGTCGGTTAAGCAAAGAAAAGGGTGTGTTGGAGTTGCCAAATATATTAAAATCGGTCAGGCAAGCGTTTCCGGAAGTTGTTTTGGTCGTAGTAGGAGAGGGGCCTGCTACCGAACAACTGAAAAAAGTGTTACCGGATTCTGTTTTCTTCAAATGGGCGGCACAAGAAAGGTTGCCGGCAATCTACTCGGCTGCCGACATACTTGTTTTTCCTTCGAAGTTCGATACGTTTTCACGTACGTCGCTTGAAAGTCTAAGTTGTAGCTTACCTGTGATTTCATACAATACCAAAGGTACAAAAGATATTATTCGTAACGGCGAGTGCGGATTTTTGGTGAATACCCAAGAACAAATGTGTGAAAAAATAATTGAATACCTTAGTAATCCGCAACAGCAGAATGACTTCAGAGTTGCCGCCTTAGAGTGTGCCAAAAACTATAATAGGGATTGCATCGTAGAACAATTTGTGTCAAATGTATGGGAATCATGTGAGAAAAAGTAAGAAAACTCCGGTCAAATGTACAGTTTTTGAAATGTTTTATACTTTGCAACCAATGGTATAATCATTGAAGCTAATGAGCTGTAAATTAGTGCAAAATCCGGGTTAGCCGAAAATTTATTTTTTTTATAATCGTTTCTTGATTTTTTCTTAACAAAAAACAAGTACTTTTGTAGATTATTTAGATAAAAGTTTAAGTTTTATAAAATTATTTAGTCATGAGTAAATTCAGTAAAATTATTACAATCACAATGTTAGCTCTGTTTGTTTGTCTGCAGGCAGGCTATTCGCAGGTGACAACTTCTTCCATGAGCGGAAGTGTGTCTGAAAAAGGTGAGACATTAATTGGTGCGACCATCGTGGCCACACACGAACCAACAGGAACAGTCTATGGCACCGTTACCAATACTAACGGTCGTTATGCCATTCAGGGTATGAGAACAGGCGGACCATACAAAGTAGTCATTCAATATATTGGCTATAATTCTCATACACAGGACAATGTATTCCTTCAGTTGGGTGAAACTTATGTATTGGACGCTTTATTAAGCGAATCAACCACAGCATTGGGTGAAGTAGTCATTTCGGCTGAACGAACAAAATTTACCACTGAAAAAACCGGAGCAACCACCAATGTGAATAATGAACAAATGCAAAAACTCCCTACGATCAACAGGAGTATTCAAGACATTACACGTTTGTCGCCTTATGCCAACGGGATGAGTTTTGCAGGCAGCGACGGACGTTCTTCCAATCTTACCATTGACGGCGCTAACCTGAATAACAATTTTGGGTTGAGTTCGGCATTGCCAGGTGGCGGTAATCCGATTTCATTGGATGCCATAGAAGAAGTTCAGGTGGTGATTGCCCCTTTCGATGTACGTCAAACTAACTTTATCGGCGGTGGAGTCAACGCGATCACCAAATCAGGGACAAACACATTTAAAGGAAGCGCGTATGTCTATTATCGTAATCAGGATATGCGCGGAGGTAAAATCGGTGACTATGATTTTGAAAAAGAAAGTGGAAAGCCAAGAGCAAAAGAATCAAGAACAGTTTATGGCGCAACATTTGGAGGCCCGATTATTAAAAACAAATTGTTTTTCTTCGGAAATATTGAATATGAAAAAAGTCCGCAGCAGGTTATTACCTATCGCGCATCGACCGACGGAACTGCCGTAGCGGGCGCCATATCACGTACTAAGGAAAGCGACCTGCAGGCAGTTTCCGACCATTTGAAAAATAAATATGGATATAATACAGGTTCGTACAAAGATTTTCCTGCTGATGCTACCAATTTGAAATACCTGCTTCGCTTGGACTGGAATATCAACGATGCCAACAAATTCAATATCCGGTACAACTATACAAAAAACACTGCCTGGAATCCACCTAACGGAAACTCTGCCGACGCCGGATACCGCTTCACTTTCAACCGAGTGTCAGAAATGTCCATGTCGTATGCCAATTCGATGTATTCCATGGATAATCTTGTCAATTCGGCTACAGCAGAATTAAACAGCCGCTTCAATGCAAACATGTCAAATCAGTTGCTTGCCACCTATTCGCTTATAAAAGATGTACGGGGTTCAACCTCAGATCCGTTCCCGTTTATCGATATCATGAACGGCTATGATGCTTCTACAGGAATACAGAATTTAACGCCTTATATAGCTGCCGGATATGAGTTGTTTACATGGAATAATGGAGTGACAAACAAAGTGGCTACCGTAACAGATAACTTTACCTACTATCTTAATTCGCATAAATTTACGGCAGGTATCAGTTACGAATATCAATATGCCGACAATAACTATATGCGAAACGGAACAGGTTATTATCGCTATGCCAGCTTGGAGGACTTTTTGAATAGTGCGGCGCCAACTGATTTTGCATTGACTTTTGGTAACAATGGGAATACGAATCCGTCTAATGCAGTTGCTTTTGGACAATTGGGCGTTTATGTTCAAGACGAATGGAATATACTTAATAATTTGAAAATCACAGCAGGCGTTCGTGGTGACAATCTGATGTTCCTGAATGATATCATGAGAAATAATGCAATTTATAACCTAGATTTCGGCGGCCGGAAAATTGATACAGGAACATGGCCCAAATCAAGGATTAACTGGTCGCCGCGCCTTGGATTTACTTATGATGCGCTGAAAGACAAATCGTTGGTGATTCGTGGAGGAATAGGTATATTTACCGGACGTCTACCTTTGGTGTTCTTTACCAATATGCCTTCCAATGCAGGGATGATCCAGCAATTACAAACTATTAGAACAACCTACCGGCCAGATGGTACCGTAAATGTTCGCGATCCCAGATTAGACTTATTAGCCGGTGACATCATTACCGATGTTAACGAAATGATTAACAGATTAGGATTTAATACCACAGTAACCCCCGAAAGTGGAACTATCCCGAGTGAAATTGCTGCCGTAGATCCCGACTTCAAAATGCCGCAAGTATGGAAATCTTCATTGGCGGTTGATTATCAAATACCTGTGTCATTCC
>JAIRJR010000321.1 GCA_031260575.1 Tannerella sp. | reverse complement strand
GAGTTTTTCGAGTAGCGTAGGTGACAATAATCTTGATTACATTTTCAATCATTTCAGAGACTGCAAAGGGTTAATTATTGATGTCCGCGAGAATGGAGGAGGTTCGCTGACTAATTCCGACCGTATTGCGTCGCGTTTTCTGGAGGAGAAAATCACGGTCGGTTATATCAAGCACAAAACCGGCCCGGGACATACCGATTTTTCGGAACTTTACCCAATAGAGTTGTCGCCTTCCAAGCGGACTCGATGGCTGCGTCCTGTGGTGGTGCTTACAAATCGGCATAGTTTCAGTGCTGCCAACGATTTTGTAAACAAAATGAAGATGCTTCCACGTGTTACCATCATGGGTGACCGTACCGGAGGAGGCAGTGGTTTGCCGTTTAACTCAGAGCTTCCGAACGGCTGGATTGTCCGCTTTTCAGCCTCCCCCATGCTGGACGCCAACAAACAGGATACCGAACATGGGATTGACCCTGATATATTTGTCAGTCTTACAGCATCCGATATTTTAAGAGGCAGAGATACCTTAATCGAAGAAGCAATCAAATTATTGCTTGAACAATCAAGATAATAGATTTCTATTCCATATTTTTTAGTATCTTTGCAGCGATTTTTGCGGCTGTGGCGTAATTGGTAGCCGCGCCAGACTTAGGATCTGGTGCTGAAAGGCGTGGGGGTTCGAGTCCCTTCAGCCGCACTTGTTAAAAACGAAAAATATTGCAAATCTCTGAAAATTAAACGGTTTTCAGAGATTTTTTTGTTTCTGAAAATGCAAAAAAGGGCGATTTTCGGCATATTTTCGTTACTTATTCGTAACCCTTTTTGTAAATAGAAAAAAGGGTTACGATTTAGTTACATTTTCGTTTTGATTTCTCTGTTTTGCAGTATTTTGCATTCGTGATTTTGGGTAAGTATAATTTAATTTTACAAACTAAAAAGGTCATGTTTATGCAAGAAAAAACTATCCAAAAAAGATGCACATTCAATTTAATGTGCTACGTAAAGAAGGACAAAGTGTCAAAAGAAGGCAAATTGCCTGTCTGTATGAGAATTACGGTGAATAAACAATCTGTATTCCTAAGCATGAAAAGCTCAGTAGCACCCGAACTTTGGAATCAAGCAAAAGAGCAAAGTAGAGGGAAAGACCGTTTTTCTCAGGAATTAAATCACTACATCGAATCTGTAAAATCACGTCTGTATCGAATCCACAGGGAATTAGAAATTGACGGAAAACCTATTACAGCTCAGACTATCAAAGATATTTTTATGGGCAACAATACGGAAGATAAAGGGAAAACCCTCGTAGAAATTCATTCGGAACACAATGATCGTTGCCGAAGGTTGGCAGGCACCGAATACTCAACATCTACTATTTACAAGTTTAATGCCTCCTTGAAATTTCTTCAAGAATTTATGAAGTCAGAATTAAACATTGAAGATATCCCTCTGAATCAGATTAATGAAGATTTTATTCGCAAATACGAATTGTATCTGAAAACCGAACGAGGTTGTTGTAATAATTCCGCAGTTGAACACCTGAAGATTTTCAAAAAAATCATTCGTATTGCTCTTGCCAACGATTGGATAGAGAAAAATCCGTTTGTTTCGATTAAGTTCAGGCATGACGAAGTTCACATTGAGTTTTTGACGATGGGAGAATTGGAAACGATTATTAACAAGCCAATTGCCAACAAGAGGCTCTTACAGATTCGTGATGTATTTGTTTTTTGCGCTTTTACCGGTTTAGCCTTTGTCGATGTAAAAAGCCTTAGAAAAGAACATACCATAAGAGGAAATGACGGCAATTTATGGATTCGTAAAAGTCGCGAAAAAACGAATAATATGTGTAATATTCCATTACTGCAAATTCCGAAATCCATTTTGGAAAAGTATGAAAACATCAAAGAATGGCAGATGAAAGAACAACTATTACCTGTCCCGACCAATCAAAAGATGAATTGTTACCTCAAGGAAGTAGCTGATATTTGCGGAATTGACAAACGACTTACCACTCATTGTGCCAGACACACATTTGCAACTTCGATAACTTTAGCGAATAAGGTAGCAATGGAAAATGTTGCAAAAATGCTTGGACATTCTTCCACAAGAATGACTCAACATTATGCGCGAGTACTTGACCAAAGTATCGCAAGCGATATGATGAATGTAGAAAAAGCATTGGAAAACATCAATGGAGCTTATTGATTTTCATCTTGTAAACAAAGTTATATTCCAAGAAAAAAACGGCAAGCCCAAGCGAGTTTCCTCAAAATTTCTTCCTTTCCTTTGGAAAGAGTAAATTTTGGGAAAGGCTTGCCTGATTTTTTCTTTCCATATGTGTAATGTTTACAAGAAGAAAAAAAGAATTATTCAAGGTAAGGGGAAAAAATATTTTTTCATTTTTAAAAGGGTTTTTTGGATTTTCGTTCGTGCAGTTCGTTAATGTCATCCCTGTACAGTTCCAGGTGATGTGCCAGAATATTATTGACGTAAGAAGTAACAGTAAACGGTTGACCGGCTATGACGGTCAGGAAACTGTTTATCTTCTCATACAGTTCCGCATTGATATACGTCTGCCGACGGGCAACACTTGCCCTGCGTTCCAGGAACAGGGTTTCGTAATCCTGCGCTTCGCGCTTTTTCCGTACCGGCTTCCCCGTTTCCTTTGCTTCAACCTGCAAGGGAGTTTGCTTTTCTTCTTTCACCGCCTGCTGCGTTCCGGAAGATATAGCCGGCTGTTCCGTCGCCGGTTTGGGCTGTTCGTTCCTTTGGGGACGGTGGACGCCGCCCGCCATGATTTCTTTCAGATGCTCTTCATCTACATCTACTATGGGTCTTCTTGCCATAATTTACACTGTTTTAACGTTAATGATTTGCATGATTTCTTCTGCAAGCAGATCCGGGTGGATGCTGAACTGCGGATAGTCGCAATCCACGACCAATACGTTTTTATCTTTCAAATAGTGAAAATACCCGGCGAGTAATACGGTAAACGCCGATTTGCCAATGCCGCCTTTCTGGTTGGAAATGGCTACGAATTTTGTCTGTGATTCCATTGCTTTACTTTTTTAAATGAATAATGATTTATTTGTTTATGATAATGTTACTTTAACTATTTGTTGTAATGATG
>JAIRJR010000319.1 GCA_031260575.1 Tannerella sp. | reverse complement strand
TGTTTGCATTTCCGTTCGTGATTACAAAATAATCCCAATTGTTCAACATATACCGCTGATAAGAGAGGGCTAAGTTTAAGTTAAACAAATAATCGGGCCATGAAAGCCGTTTTCCGTATCCTGCCGAAACTCCAAATATTTTCATAGATTTATTGGAATCGTAAGCATATCCGCCGCCGTACATATCTCCATATCCACCGCCTCCATATCCACCGCCGTATCCGTATCCTCCATAAGAATAAGGATTGTAATAATTGGTATAACGGCTGTCCAACTGGGTGGTAACCATGTAATAAGCGCTGACTGAAAGGGAATTGGGTCGCTTTCCTCCAAACCAGGGATCAAGAAATGAAAGACTGTAAGACTGATAGTATTTTCCATTGGTTTGTCCGCTCAAAGTCAATGTTTGCCCTTCGCCCTGCGGAATGATTCCCTTGTAGGTTTTCGGATGCAACAGGTTGTTAACAGAGAAGTTGGAAAATTTCAAACTCATTCTGCCGATTACGCCGGTTTGTCCCCATCCAGCCGAAAATTCTACCTGATCGTTCGCTTTGGATTGCAGCCCGTAAGTAATATCGACCGTGCCGGATTCTTCATCGGGAACAGGATCCGGCTTTATAGCTTCCGGATCAAAATGTCCCATTTGGGCAAGTTCACGCATACTGTTCATAATTGCATCTTTACTGAACAATTGTCCGGGCTTGGTTAACAGTTCCCTGCGGATAATATCTTCATATACACGGTCGTTACCTGTAATGATTACCTTTCGGATAGTTGCCTGTATTCCTTCGGTAATACGCATTTCAAGATCAACCGAATCATTTTCAAGATAAGTTTCTACCGGTTCTACTCGGGCAAAAATATATCCATTATTGTAATAAAGATTGGAGACTGCATCATCGTCTTTAGATAAACGATTGTCCAATTTTTTCATATTATACACATCTTTCGGCTGCATATTCAATACATAATCCAACGCATTTGAATTATACATTGTGTTTCCTACCCATGAGATATTCCGTATGTGATATTGATGTCCTTCCTCCACATCAATGTAGATGGCAACTTGCTTGTCATTAATGGGAACGACGCTGTCGGAAACAATTTTTGCATCGCGATATCCACGCTCGTTGTATTTTGAAATAATATTATCTAAATCGTTTTTATATTCTTCCTGAACAAATTTTTTAGTACTGAAGAACTTGAGAATACTCAACTTGGGACGTTTTTTCAAACTGAAGCCTTCATTGGTTTTTTTCATTGCCTTTTTCAAATCGAAAGTGGTCAGATTTTCGTTCCCTGTTATAAAAATATCTTTGATTTTGGTTTTTTCATTTTTATTGACTGCAATATCGAGAATGGATTTTCCTTCGTTGGATAAATCATCGGACTGTCGAATGGTTATCTCTGCATTACTGAATCCTTTGCCGTCGAAATAATCTTTGATTCGCTTACGTATGCGGTCGATGATATTGGGCGTGAGCTGAGAACCTTTTGCCACGCCGATTTTGCCTCAATCTCTTCCCGTTCGCTCTTTTTTACTCCTGTATAATTAATTGTAGAAATGACCGGAGTGGGTTTCAGGCGAATATCTAACCACACGCTGTCTCCAACTTCTTTGGCAGCTGCTATGGTTACGTCGGAAAACAATCCGTGTTTCCAAAACTTTTTTGTTGCCGCAGTAATTTCCTCACCCGGAACTGTCACTTTTTGTCCAACCGCCAAACCGGAAATACCAATCAGCACGTAATCTTCGTAACCGTATTTTTCTACTCCGGATACTTTGATACCGGCAATCGTATAGACTTTGTTGTTGTTAAGCGAATAGGATACAACTGGAAGCGGTTCATCGTTTTGTTGCTGAGGAATGTGAGTAGGTACAGTGTCTCTCTTGACTCTGTTGTTATTCGCTGTAGTATCGCTATAAACACTACTATTTAGCGCTTTTACAGAATCGATATGGATAATATTATCCTGCGCTTTTACAATAATCGCAACGAGAGCCGCAAGGCAGAAGAGTAAAAATTTTTTATACATGTTTTGTTTGAAATACATTCATTTAATTTTGTACCTGTATTTGTTCTCCTGTTTTTCCAAACCGTCGCTCCCGCTGTTGATAGTCCACAATGGCTGCATACAGACTTTCTTCCCTGAAATCAGGCCAGTAGGTGTCGGTGAAATACAGCTCGGCGTAAGCCAATTGCCACAACAAGTAGTTGCTGATTCGCTGCTCTCCGCCTGTCCGGATGAGCAAATCGGGGTCAGGCGTACCATGCGTACACAAATATTCGGAAACCGTTTCTTCGTCAATCTGCTCGATTTTCAACAAATTGCTTTTTACTTCGGCGGAAATTTTTTTCACCGCTTCCGTTATTTCCCATCTGGAAGAATAACTGAGCGCCAACGTCAGATTCAAGCCGGTATTACTACACGTTCTCTCAACTGTTTGTATTAAACTTTCGCGAGTTGCCGGTGGCAAGAGATTGAGGTCGCCGATTATTTTTAAGCGGACATTGTTTGTCATCAAATCTTCCGATTCATTTTGGATAGCAGAAATCATCAATGTCATCAGCGCTTCGATTTCTTCTTTGGGGCGATTCCAGTTTTCGGTCGAAAAAGTATATAAAGTCAAATAGTCAATACCTAATTTCCCGACAGCTTCCGATATTTTTCTAACGGAAACTACACCTTCCTTATGTCCCATATAACGATCCATTCCATTTTTCTTTGCCCATCGTCCGTTACCGTCCATAATGATGGCAATGTGCTTCGGAAGTCGTTCTAAATCAATCGTTTCTTTTAATGACATTTTTATTTATTCATTTGAACATTTTCTGTCGTTAGGACCAAAATCCCATGTAACAGAGAACATCAACGTATTGTACCAGTCTTTATTTTTAAATAATCCACTTTGTATATTATATGGATTATTCAGATTAAATCCGTTTTTGTCCGGAGCATCAAAGCCATCACCAAACAATTTATGCAC
>JAIRJR010000287.1 GCA_031260575.1 Tannerella sp. | reverse complement strand
TTATTGCCTCCCCTTGTCTGTGCAGGGATAATGGTTGGGGCAACCAACATTCCCGTTGTGACCAAAGCCGATTGTTTCAAAAAGGATCGTCTGTTTAAATTACTCATTTTTACCCAAATATATAGTTAATTTTTTTATCTGAATTGCTTGTTTATACGGATTGACTTTTATTTTTTGTAATGATTTGATAGGTATCTATTATCGGAGTTCTACCTACTTGAAATCTCTAACTGCCTTAAATTCAGCCCCATCGTTCCATTTGGGGAAATAGCCGTCGTTAGCCAGGCGTAATCCGATGCCGTAGAACATATAAATATCTTCAAGTGAACCGGAAACGTCCCACCAGTCATGGTATTCGTCCGACGGTTGGTGATAATTTCCGGGGCCGCCGTAATACTTTTCACTATGCGCCTTAGCGGCTTGCGGGTCGATGTATTGATTGCCGCTTCGGGCTAAAACAACCGGAACACCTACCTTCGCGAAGTTGAAATGGTCGGAGCGGTAATATCCTCCGCTTACATCCGTAGTTGAGAAAGATACCGTCCTTCCCTGGGTTGATGCCGCATCGATTACATAGCGGTCTGTTTCCGAATGTCCTGCTGCAGAGATGATGACATCGCTTGTGCGCATCTTATCGCCCCAACTGTCGATGTTGAGGCATACAACGGTCTTGTCTAATGGGAAAAGCGGATTTCCGGCATAATATTTGGAGCCAAGCAAGCCGGATTCTTCGGCAGTGACAGCCAGAAAAACAATAGAACGTTTGGGGCGCTCCGGTAATTCTTTGAAACGTTTGCCCAAAAGAACGAGGGCGGCAATGCCTGTTGCATTGTCGAGAGCGCCATTGTAAATACTGTCGCCGTCAACAGGTTGGCCTGTGCCTAAATGATCCCAATGCCCGGAATAGATTATATACTCGTTTTTCAGTGAGGTACCCGGTAGAATGGCGGCGACATTGGCCGATTCTGTAACTTCAAAAATATTGGTTGATTCGATGTTAGTCCTCAGTTTGAGCGGAAAACCCTTGAATCCTTTTATTTTGGCGGAAGCAATCGATTCGTCGAACGAAACGCCTGCGGCATCAAACAGTTTCTTGGCCGATTCGCCGGTTACCCAACCTTGGAAAGGGATCAATTCTTTATTGCCTGTTTCGGAATAAAGGCTGAGGGTGGCGCTTGAACGCGAATTTTGTACCACGCTCCAATCGTACGATGCCGGCTCGGTATCGTGAATGATCAAGGCTGCTGCCGCACCCTGACGGCCGGCTTCTTCAAACTTGTAGGTCCATCTTCCATAGTAAGTCATATTCTTACCACGGAAAAGGTTATCGTTGTAGAAACCCGGATCGTTCACCAACATCACAACCACCTTCCCTTTTACATCGACTCCGGCATAGTCGTCCCAACCATATTCGGGCGCTTTAATTCCAAATCCAACAAAAACAAAATCAGCCTTATTGACCTTTGTTTGCTTTTCTGCCCGCAAAGTCCAGAGAACGATATCGTCCCAATAGCGCAATTTTACGTTCCTTTTCGATCCGCTCACGACAACCTCATTATTTTTGATTTTCGTCATTACGCCCAGCAAGGGCACTTTTTGCAGATAGCTTCCACCGGCTGCAGGTTCCAATCCGACTTCTTTGAATCTACCGGCTATATATTCGAGTGTAGGCGTCTCGTAGGCTGTAAGCGGTTTTCGCCCTCCGAACCCATCGTCCGACAATTCGCGTGTAATGGTGCGAAACAACGTTTCATCATTCATCCCAAGCAGGGGAGTATGAGGTGTTATTCTCCTGTCGAGTAAGGTGGTATTTAATGGCATCCTCAAACTATTTTCTGATTGCGCCGTAAGTGAACTGTTTATACCCAGCAAAGCGGTCAAGAGAATGATTGTCTTTTTCATACACGTAGAATTTATAAATTATCAGAACTAAAAGAAAGCGGAAGCAATAATTCGGCCG
The DNA here is from genome assembly GCA_031260575.1 of Tannerella sp. Classification (GTDB taxonomy): domain Bacteria; phylum Bacteroidota; class Bacteroidia; order Bacteroidales; family Tannerellaceae; genus Tannerella. Next base: position 9,956 of record JAIRJR010000287.1, on the reverse strand, counting down.
AATCGATTGAAACCACTCCATCCTCTCCGTATAAGAGGATTCGCAGGGGTCTTTTATGGCGTTTTTCAGATTCAAGCAACACCTGCCTGCATGCTCCACAGGGCGCAATCCGGGGTTGAATGACGTCGTTTTTAGTGGCTACGACTACAATCGCTTTGACCGGAATATCGGGATACCTGGCGCCTGCATAATACAATGCTACCCTTTCAGCGCACATTCCGGACGGATAGGCGGCATTTTCCTGATTATTTCCCGTAACGATCCGGCCGTCAGCCAATACGACAGCAGCGCCTACATTAAATTCAGAATAAGGAGCATACGCCTGTTTTGAGGAGATAACCGCAGTATCTGTCCAAAACTGTTCTTCATCGGACAATTCGCTGAGCTTGAATTTTTGGACGGGGATTTCGATCGTATATTTTTCCATCTTTATCCTTTTTTTTATTCTAAAAAATTTCATGTATCCTTATGATGTCAAACCCCAAAAAAGAACCACATAAAATCTTTCGCGACAAAAGTAATAAAATTTTCTCCAAACATCACTCCCTTTTGAGGTATTTCTTGGGTAAATGTTGAATTCAACTGTTTATAGTGGTAAGTTGGGTTCGAAGAGGTACACGCCAATTGAGGAAATTTTCATCTATTTCAAGTGAAAGGGCATCATGGGTGATGGGTAATAGAGAGGCAATGCGATGATATACATCTTTTATACTGATAGGTAAATCATCGGTTTCGGCATATAAGCTATGTGATTCCCAAGCTGTTCGAAGAGCATCGGGATGGAAATGCAAACCGAATGAGAGGGAAAAACCTGAATGAAGCATCTGACGGGCAAGTTGTCCGTTTCCCCTAAATCCGTGAATAATCCAGGGGATAGGCGATGTAAATTGTTTACGGATGGCAATCAATTCCTGCCATGCTTTTACACAATGAATAATCAGCGGTTTATGATATTTTTCAGCCAATTCGATGTGGGTAATAAACTGTGCTGTCTGTTGATCAAGCGGCGTCGCAGCTAATTTATCCAACCCGGTTTCGCCTATTGCAACCACATTGGGCAGTTTAGCCATCTCTTGCAAACGGAAAAAATCTTCATGGAGCGGAAGACTCTCGTCGAGAGGCGATTGCATTGTAACGCTTTGGTTTAACCGACTGTCATAACCGGTTGCGCTCCAAGCAGTATTACGAGGATGTATTCCAACAGAATAAACCCCCATTTCCGGTAAAACGGGATTCCTGACATCCACAGATACGATGGCCGTAATATCCTGATGGATGGGAGGGTGGTGGGTATGAATGTCGTAGTATTGCATGAAACGAAGAACGGAAACTTGGCAGTTATGAATTATGAATCATTGAATCATTGAATTATTGAATCATTGAATCGTTGAATCATTGAATTATTGAATCGTTGAATTAATCATTATGATTCAGGTACCGGGTCATATCCGCTCCCTCCCCAGGGATGGCAGCGTGCCAGACGTTTGACAGTAAGCCACATGCCTTTTACGGGACCGTGCTTCTTTAATGCATGGATGGCATATTCGGAACACGTAGGCGTATACCTGCAAGAAGCCGGCGTCAACGGCGAGATACAATATTTGTAAAAATAAACAGGCAAAAGTAATATATTGATAACCAAACGCCTCATCTCATTATTCTCTTACTCAATTATTCAGTTATTCAGTTACTCAGTTATTTCCTTTAATGTCCGAATCACCTTGACCATTGCCTTGTCTATTCTTTGAAATGAAGATTTCTCGATGCCTGTATAAATAAATGCGAGCAGAAGATTCTTGTTTGCTGCTGAAAAAGACCGGATCAAATCATGTTTCCGTAGACGGAAGCTTTCGCGTATGCGGCGTTTGATATAATTTCTGTCTACCGCATGTTTTATTTTTTTTTTCGGTATGCTGATTAATAGTGAAACGGGCGTCAGTTGCGAGGCGTTGATGGTGTTATCTGCAATTTGAGAATCGATGGTGAGGGTTGTCCCGGCATCTTGTGGACCGGGTACGAGGGAAGAAACTTCACCCGGTGGACCGGCCGGATGGACAGCCTCTACGGGCATATATATAACTCTCAAAGGATAAACGAAAAATGACAGCCCTTTGTGAAAGAGCATATCCGTATGGCTTTTCCGGGATAACCTTTCATTCTTGGGGAATGTCGCCCTTCTCCTGTTCATGATTGTGCTCGCCAATATCTCTTTTCAGAAATAGCTCTAATGCTGCCGTCATGGAAGGCGCTTCCGGTGTAGGGGCTTCTAAATCAAGATGTAGTCCCGCATTGATTGCCGCTTTGGCCGTTGCAGGGCCGAAACAACCGATTTTAATGCCATCTTGCTTAAAATCAGGAAAATTCTTTAATAGAGAACCGATGCCGGCGGGACTGAAAAAAACCAGCATGTCATAGTCGAATTTCTCCTCTTTTGTGAAATCGTTGCTGACAGTCCGGTACATGACCGTCGTGACATACTTTATCTTTTTGATATTCAAAAGCTTCATTAAGTCATCTTTATGCACATCAGATACCGGAATCAAATATTTTTCTTTCGAATGTTTGCCAATGATGTATGCCAAATCTTCTGTTTTCCCGGATTGTGCAAAAAATATTTTCCGCTTTCTGTAAACAATATATTTTTGCAGATAAACGGCAATCGCTTCTGTCATACAAAAGTATTTCATGTTTTCCGGAATGATAATCCTTAACTCGTCGCAAAGGTTAAAAAAGTGGTCGATAGCCGTACGTGCCGTGAAAACGATAGCCGTAAAGTCTAAAATATTGATACGTTGTTGTCTGAACTCTTTGGCGCTCAAAGGTTCAACCTTGATAAACGGCCGAAAATCAATTTCCACCCCGTATCTTTCCGCAATGTCATAATAGGGAGACTTTTCTGTTTCAGGTTTTGGCTGCGAAACTAATAATTTCTTAATACTTACTGCCATAAAATACTTGTTACAATTACGTCACGCAAATAAGTCATACTTTTGTACAAAAACAACAAAGGTATAATTTCTTGGGCGCAAAGGTACAAAAATAAATACAAAAAACCGTTGTTTTTTGAATAAAATATGCGAATTTTTACGTAAATCGCTGAAATTCTGAAAATAAAAAAAATGAACAAAAACAAAATCAGAGCGGCTGAATCGTGTTCGCGATCCAGTAACAACCATAAAGCAGGACAATAAAGCAACACCCCCCAAGAATATAAAAGGGCATGGTAGGTGGTATTCCAAAGTCTGAATTTCGTTTTTTCGGTAAATACACAGCCGTAGATAAAATAAAGGCATCGTTTTAAGAGATAAAAAAGAGCCAGGAGGACAAATAAAACCGACAATAAAATAAGCGCTTGTTGGACAGTTTGTTCTTGAATGTCAGCGAGATGGCAGAAAAAGAAAAAGAAGATAACCGCACATAAAAATAATGCCTGAAATCCCATGAATACTTTGAAAAAGACACTTTCCTGCGTTGGCGTATCAAAAAGATTCTGGCGCTCCTTGATCGAAACCAATCCGCGAAGCATTTTGTTAAATTGAGGTTGGCAGTTATGAAACGTCAGGGCAAAAATCACAAGGAGGATAATAAAAGCGAATAGAAGGATATCATGAATTAATTGTCCTTCGCTCAAAGAAATACCTGAAAAACCTTCGAAACTGCCTGTATTCATTTGATTCACGGTTCCATCACCACCTCAATATAATTCCCCTGCTCAATCAATTTTTTGGCAAAGTCACGGATTTTTTCCGGTGTAATGCTTTCCAAACGTGTTTTGTAATCGGTATGCCGGTCTATTCCACGGAAATGGAACGCCTCAATTGCAGCCAACCAGTAACTATTTTCCTGAATGGCTTCATCATAGCGTTTGAGCATGTTTTCGCGCGTTTTTGAAAAGTCGATTTCCCGAGGTCCGTTATTTGCGATTGCCATCAACTCATCTTTGACGATCGCACTCAGTTTCACCTTTAATTCAGGGTCAGTATCAAAATAAGTCTGGAGAATTGTCCTTCCAAGAGGGAAAACAGAAATATCGATTGCCGTACTCACTGCATATGTACCACTTTCTTTTTCGCGCACCTTTTCCATATAGACCAAATCGAGGATTTGTTTCAAGATGGCAGATGTCATTACGGTTTCGATGTCATAGTTCATTTGCCCCGAATAGACTGTGATGATGGATGCTTTGGGTGTTTCCAATGTCCGGTTGAAATGATTGGTGTAATTTCCTTCTCGAAATACAGGCATACGGCTTATATCACCCTGTTCGATGCGTCGTAAAGCAGGTAGTGTAGCCAAATACTGTTCCATCATCGGTATGATGCTGTCTTTTCCGATGTTACCCACAAAGGTGAAAACAAAATCGGAAGCATCGGCATAACGTTCCCTGTACATTTCCATGATACGACTGTAATTGATATGTTGCAAATCTTCAAGTTCGATGCGTTTGGCACGTATCTGGTTGTCGTATAGCGCTTGGGTCAGTGAGTCGCTAAATGCGACCATGGGATTAAGTTTCAGGTTTTCCATCTGCCCTTTTAAACGCTCGCTAAAGGAGGCGAATGCTTCTTCATCGCTTCGCGGAGCAGTGAAAGACAGGTAGATAAGTTCGAATAAGGTGCGAATGTCGGCCGGTACGGAGGTGCCGCTTATCGCTTCGTAATCATCACCGATAACCGTACGGCAGGATACATTTTTTCCTGTCAACATTTTCGTTAGCGTAGTTGCCGAAAAATCGCTAAGTCCTCCCAGTTCAATCACTTGATTGAGTACTTTTATGTTATAAACATCACGGTCGGTAAACAGCGAGCTACCACCTTTACTCGAAGCCCTCATGAGTATTTCATCTTTTTTGAATTCCGTTTCCTTCACAATCACTTCAATGCCATTACTTAACTTGTAGACTGTTGCGCCAAATAATGGATTTTCTTTCACTTCCAATATTTTCCCGGGAGCGGGGAGTGACGTGATCAGTGGTTCGCCGGATGCTTCTTCTTGTCGCGCTTCCACCGGAATCGCTTGTGCCTGAAGGAACTTTTCCAATAATTCATCTGCCGTAGGATATGTAATGCCTTCTTTTTCAGGCCCCATCAGCGAAATCACGATATTATCATCGCCAATCACACTTTTGACATAATCATTTATGTTTTGTAACGGGATCATACTCGTTAATTGCTGCATCAATTGATATTCCATTTCGATACCCGGGATACATTCGCCTGTTGTAAAGCTGCGCACATATTCTTCGGTAAAAGAATTATTCCTCTGGTTATCACGATCTTTATAGATAGACTCCATATTCATCAACAGATTGGTTTTGGCGCGGTCATATTCTGCTGCCGTCAGTCCGAATAGTTTCATGCGATTGGTTTCAGCGACCACAGCGTTCATTGCTTCGTCAAAACTACCGGGTTTGACAAGCGCTGCCGAAGTCCATGCATCTTTTGTTTTGGCTACCATATATTCGCCATCGCTTGCAAAAGCAGCTAAGAAAGGAGGATTCGCTTTTTGTAATATTTCACTAAAGCGTTCTTGCATAGCGTGTGATACAACTTGTTGCATATAACTTGTCAAATAATCAACAATCGTGCCTTTCACTTCTTCAGGTAATGTGTTGTGTTTGTAATAGATATACAGAATGGTATTGGGTGTTTCCTTATCCGTGGCGATCGACACAAGCGGTTCTTTGTTGTCCGGTACAGGCGACAATTCTCTCGGTGCCGGATTGACAGGCGCCGGAATATCCTTGAACATCGTTTTTATTTTTTCTTCAATCCGGTCGACATCTATATCACCGACTATGATAACGGCTTGTAGATCGGGACGATACCATTTCCTGTAATAATCACGCAGTTCTTCCGGTTTGAAGTTGTTGATCACATCAATCGTACCTATCGGTAAGCGGTGGGCATAGCGGCTTCCCGGATACATTTTGGGCAATTGTTGTTCCCAAAGCCGCATCTGGGCGCTCGTACTTGTACGCCACTCTTCCCGGATCACTCCCCGCTCTTTTTCGATCAACGAATCCGACAACGTCAGGAAGGCCGACCAGTCGTGTAAAATCAACAAACAAGAATCGATCACTTCCTGCTTTGTCACAGGCACGTTCGACATCATATAGACTGTTTCGTCAAAGTTTGTATAGGCATTTAGATTTGCACCCATCCGCATCCCGATACTTTCTGTAAAATCGTCGATGCTGCGCGTTTCTTTCGGGAAATTCTTCGATCCGTTGAAAGCCATGTGTTCCAGAAAGTGGGCAAGCCCGCGCTGATTGTCTTCTTCTTGCATTGAACCTACATTCTGAACGATGTAAAAATCCGCCCGTTCTTTGGGTAATTCATTGTGACGAATATAGTAGGTCATCCCATTGGGTAATTTTCCCAGCCTTACCTTCGGGTCGACAGGTAGTTTTTCCGGATAGCCGGATTGTGCCGGTAATCCTTGGGTAAAGAGAATGGTGAGACCAATTAACTGTAATAATCTAATCTTTTTCATCTATTTATATTTTTCTATTCTATACGTTCGCAATACATCAATCCAAGAAATGTGCTACAAATCCATTTATATGATCCGTGAAATTTGCCCTACGGTCGAGCAAAACTACCTAAAAAATAACAAATAAATTGTATGGATTCCCCAAAAAAGTATTTTCAGCTTCGATTTTTGCTTTTTTTTGGGTATATTCGTGCGATAATCGAAAATCTTCACGTATATTTGTATCGGCTGAAAAAAAATATCATGAATAAACGGTTAATCATAGTCTTTTCTTTCTGTATGATTGGTTTTCTATTGCAGGCGAAAGATAACCTCAGAATACCGGATATCCGAACGTTGGGATTGGGCGGAATCGGCACTGCCCATTCTGCGCTTTTTAATCCTGCCTTATTGGCATTACGTACCGAGAGCGAGGTGAGGGTCGACTATTACAATCGCTATTCATTAAAGGAATTGGCTACAGTCAGCGGGGGATTGTGTTACCGTAATGATATATTACCGTTGGGATTGCATGTTGCCTCTTTCGGGTATGATGCATACAGGGAGAGTATGTTTCGTTTTTCGGTTGGAAAACAATTAAATACAGTACTTGCTTTGGGAATTGGCATACAATACGCTTTATTGCAGTCGGAGTTGTTTGAAACAAGCGCTTCACGCCTTTCGACCGATATCGGCGCCAGCCTTCGCGTTGTTGATAACCTGTTGATAACAGCTTCAGTCATCAACCTCCCTTCCATAACAATCAACTCCGAAGGTATAGATAGTGAGCGGATTGCTTCCTGGGCTGCGGAGGTTGGCGCAAACTGGCAAGTACTCAACAACCTGTTGATAACCGGTGGTGTCATGCGAAACGGGGAGACTTCATTCGGAGCTGCTATTGGAATGGAATACCAACCCTTTAAGGATTTCCACCTGCGTGCCGGTTTAAGATCGGCGCCTTTCCGCCCTTCGCTTGGCATTGGCTACCGTCTTTCGAAGTTCTCAGCCGAAGTCGTGATGATTTACCACCCGATCCTGGGAATCAGTACCGGGCTGGGGGTGGCATATACTTTTTAGAGTCATGTTCATACAGTATTAACCGGATTTTTAATGTGCACACCATGAGGTTATTGTTTGTTATTCTATTAACCATGCTGATTTGCAGTCGTCATGCTGTCAGCCAAACCGTTCAGCCGATCGAAAAATGGATGGAATACATTGAAGAATTAGCGGGAAACCTTGAAGAGGATGACGAAAGAATAGAGACTTTGTTCACGGATTTGTCATTTCTGGCTGAACATCCGTTTAACCTAAATACGGCAAATGTGGAAATGTTCAAACGTTTGCCCTTTCTATCGGATTTGCAAATCGAAGAGATCATCGAGTACAGGCAAAGGCATGGAAATATGCTGACAGTATATGAGTTGAAAAATATTCTTTCCTTGGATTGGCCAACCATTGAATTGATTCTTCCGTTCGTTTATGCGGGCGAAACAGAAAGTCAGACCCGCTCCATCACCCCCGGATATATGTTGAGATACGGTTCAAACGAATTGTTGATCCGTTATTCGCGTACCCTGCAAAAAAAGCAGGGATATCAATCGCAGCCGGACAGTATATTGCTACAATATCCCAACCGGCAATACTTGGGCGAACCGTTTTATCATTCGATTCGTTACGCTTATACCTATGATGAGCGCATCCAAGCCGGATTGGTAGCCGAAAAAGATGCCGGAGAACCGTTTTGGAAACGTACGCACAAGGGATATGATTATTATTCGGCTCATGTATTTCTCAGGTATATGGGGGCGCTGAAATCATTGGCAATCGGCGACTATAAAGCATCTTTCGGACAGGGTTTGGTGATGAGCCACGATTTCACTCCCTCACGCAATGCAATCATATCACAAGTTGAACGGCGAAACAACGGTTTCAGGCGTCATTATTCAACCAATGAAGTGGATTTTTTCAGGGGGGTTGCCTCTACGATTCAATTGAAAAACTTCGAATTGAGCCTTTTCTACTCATATAGACGCTTGGATGCCACTGCCGACAGCACATATATATCTACTTTTAAAACAGACGGAATACATCGTTTGGTAAGCGATCGGGCGAAGCGACAAAATGTACCCACCCATACCTACGGCGGAAACATCCGATATGCTACGCCACAAATCGTGATTGGATTGACTGCCATCGGCTACCAATTTGGCGATTTGATCGTGAAACCCAATCCGGCGCCTTATAATCTGTTTTATTTCCGGGGTAACCGGAATTCGAATATCAGTGTGGACTATCAGTACAAAAGCAGGCAGTTCAAGTTTTTCGGCGAAACGGCCATGTCAGCAAACAAAGCGTTTGCGACGATGAATGCGCTTCAATGGACGCCGGCTTCTTACGTAAGCGCACTGATGTTATATCGTTCTTATGCACGCGATTATCATTCGTTCTATGGAAATGCGTTTTCGCAGGGCAGCACGGTTCAGAACGAACAGGGGCTTTATCTGGGTTTACAATTGACACCCATAGCGCGGTGGAAAATATCGGGATATGCGGATTTCTTTCGATTTCCATGGTTGAAATACGGGATCGATGCACCTTCTTCAGGAATGGAATACATGGCGCAAGCAGAATATTCCCAATTAGATAAGATATCGATATACCTCCGCTACCGTTACCGGCAAAAGGAATCAAACCGTACGATTGAGAACCGGCCGGAAGTGGAACTCCTTCCCGACCGGCAACATCGCATCCGCTTTCAGTTTCTCTATAAGCCGTCTGTTGTTTTTGCAGCGCGAACGGCATTTGATTGGTCTGTTTTTGACGAAGAAATGCGTACGGCAGCCGGGTTGCAAACGCTGCCGAACAAGGCAAATGAGGTAAGTCGCGGATGGATGATATCGCAAAGTATCGGCTGGAAACCTTCTACCCTGCCTCTACAGGCAGACCTCTATGTGTCCTGGTTCAATACGGACGATTATTCCAGCCGGATCTACTCGTACGAGAAAAACCTGCTGTATGCTTTCAGTTCCCCTTCTTTCTACGACAAGGGTACACGCCTGTCGGCAGTCATACGATTGAACCTGACGAAGAAACTGTACATTTCCACCAAAATCGGCTGGACACATTATTTCGAACGCGAAACAATCGGAAGCGGCTTGGAAACCATCGAAGGTAAAAACAAAACAGATTTAGACTTGATGATTCACTGGAAGTTTTGAAGAAATCAATCAGCCCGGATGCACAAAGATCATGGGATCATACGAATGGATTTTTCTTCCAATATTTTACGCAGAAATGTTATTTCTTCTTTCAATGATGCAATATGTTCTTTGTATTGCTGAACGACTCTTTATCAACTTTGGTAAGGCTGATGTCATGTCGCCCGTGCAACTGATTGAGGTGATCAATCTTTGTTTGCCGGGGAAGGTATAAATCGGCAGGATAGACTTGCGCGATGCCTTTTAATTTTTCTAAGTAGA
>JAIRJR010000192.1 GCA_031260575.1 Tannerella sp. | reverse complement strand
GGTTCGCCAGATTGAAATCAAGACGCGAGGTTTATCGCGAAATGTTTTTGCAGGTCAGTATCATACGGCTTTCAAAGGTAGGGGAATGGCTTTCAGTGAAGTACGCGAATACCAATATGGTGATGATATACGGGATATCGATTGGAATGTGACAGCAAGGTATGTCCGCCCGTATATAAAAGTGTTTGAAGAAGAACGCGAACTGACAGTGATGTTGTTAATTGATGTTTCCGGTAGCAAAAATTTTGGTTCCGTAGCGCAAATGAAAAAAGACATCACAACGGAAATTGCAGCTACATTAGCCTATTCGGCAATTCAAAATAATGACAAAATCGGTCTCATCTTTTTTTCGGATAAAATCGAAAAATTTATTCTCCCACAAAAAGGGAAAAGGCATATTTTGTATGTTATTCGCGAATTAATTGATTTTCAGCCTGATGAAAGAAAAACAAACATTAGCCAAGTCTTGCAATACTTGACAGGCGCAATCAAAAAGCGTTGTACTGCTTTCCTGATTTCCGATTTCATCGATAAAAGAAATTATCATGACGCACTTACAATTGCCAACCGGAAACACGATGTAGTTGCCATTCAAGTTTACGACCATCGCGAAACAGAATTGCCTGATGTGGGGCTAATGAAAATTAAAGATGCTGAAACCGGCGCTGAACAATGGATTGACTGTTCTTCAAAAAAAGTTAGGGAGACGTATAAAAAATGGTGGGATAGCCGACAGGATGAGATGGATAAAGCATTAAAAAAATGCGGAGTCGATTCCGTATCAATTACAACTCAAGATGACTATGTAAAATCCCTTCTCGCCCTTTTTGCCAAACGAAATTGATGAAAACAAATGAAATTGTATTAAATAAATGAGAGTGAACAAACTAAAATCTTTATCCATCTTTATCCTGATGTTGTTATGGGGATTGAAGTTGCAAGCTCAGGGAACACTGATCGATGTGAAGATTGATAATCCGGACATTTTTATCGGTGAGCAGACTGTGATCCAATTGACTGTTACCACTGATCAGGGCAAGTTGGTATATTGGCCGATCCCTTTGGATACACTGATGACGGGTGTTGAAGTGCTGGCGCTTTCTAAACCTGATTCCACCACAATTGATAATAACCGGTTAATGATCAAGCAGGATGTATTGATCACGTCTTTTGATGAGGAATTATATCTTCTCCCACCTTTTAAGGTGATTGATGACGGGGATACGATATTATCGAATCAGGTGGCTTTGAAAGTTTCAACCATTGAGGTCAATGTAGATGCTCCGGAAGAATTTTTTGATATCAAGGATGTTTGGAAACCTCCTTTTGTTTTGGCGGACTATTATCCGTTGATTTTCGGTATTCTATTGATTCTCTTTATGATATGCGTGATTGGGTATATAATTCAACGGTTACGGAAAAACAAAGCATCTGTACCTTTGTTGAAAAAAGACGAACCCAAATTACCTCCACATGAATTGGCTATCAGAGAGTTGAATGAAATCAAACTGCAAAAATTGTGGCAACAGGGGCGGAATAAGGAATATTATACCCAAATCACGGATACGCTTCGTCGCTACATTCACCGACGGTTCGATATCAATGCGATGGAGATGACTTCGTACGAAATATTGGAGATTATCACCCGTGAAAACGATGCACAATCGGTGTACGATACGCTGCGCCAAATCCTTCAATTAGCAGATTTGGTGAAATTCGCCAAATGGCGTCCTTTGCCTGATGAAAATGATTTAAGTATGGCTTATGCCTATTTGTTTGTGAATCAGACCAAACAGGTTGAGATGGTGAAATCGGAAGAAAATACTGAAGAGGGAGGAGAAAAATAAGATGATATTTGCAAATCCTACATATTTATATTTATTATTGTTGCTCATTCCGATGATCGGATGGTATGTTTGGAAGATACGTAAATCGCAAGCAAGTTTACAAATATCTTCTTCACAGGCATTTACATCGAAATCTACTACATTAAAAGTATATCTGCGTCATTTACCCTTTGTTTTGAGGACAGTGGCAATTGCATTCTTGATCATCGTGTTGGCAAGGCCGCAAACGACAGATAACTGGCAAAATGTTAACACCGAAGGGATTGATATTATGCTAGTAATGGATATTTCAAGCAGCATGTTGGCGGAAGATTTCCGCCCCAACCGGTTGGAAGCAGCCAAGGATGTTGCAGCCGCTTTTATCAACGGACGTCCGAACGATAATATCGGACTGGTGGTTTTTGCCGGTGAAAGTTTTACGCAATGCCCGTTGACATCAGACCATGCCACCTTATTGAATCTATTTAAAGACATTCATTGCGGAATGATAGAAGACATGACGGCAATCGGATTGGGTTTAGCCAATGGTGTCAGCCGTTTAAAGGACAGTCAAGCCATTTCAAAAGTGATCATATTACTTACGGATGGAATGAATAACACCGGTGAAATTGCACCCACGACGGCCGCCGAAATTGCCAAAACTTTTGGTATCAGAGTATATACGATAGGTGTAGGAACAATTGGTGAAGCGCCCTATCCGCAACAAACTCCATTAGGTGTTCGCAGGGTACCTGTACCCGTTCAAATTGATGAACGTGTATTGACACAAATTGCTGCTACAACCGGAGGACAATATTTCAGGGCAACTGATAATTCAAGTTTGAACGCTATCTATAAAGAAATCGATCAAATGGAAAAGACAAAAATCAGCGTGCAGGAATTCAGTAAAAAGCAAGAGGAATACAAAAATATGGCATTGTTGGTTTTTGCACTTTTGCTATTGGAAGTATTATTTAGGTATACATTATTTAAAAAGATACCTTAAATGATACAATTACAAATTTAGAATTAAGAGAGATAGAGAATATGTTTCGATTTGCAAATCCTGAATTTTTATACTTGTTGTTTGCACTGCCTGTGCTGATAGCAATCTTCATATATGCGATTATCGCCCGGAAAAAAGCCATAAAAAAATATGGAAATCCGGTTCTGTTGTCCCGATTAATGCCCGAAGTATCATCTAAGCGGCAACACTTTAAATTTTGGATCTTATTAACAGCCCTTTTGGTTCTTGTCTTTGTTATTGCGGGACCGCAGTTCGGTTCGAAATTGGAAACCGTTAAACGGCAAGGTATTGAGATCATGGTTTGCTTGGATGTATCCAATTCGATGATGTCGGAGGATATCAAACCCAACCGTTTGGCAAGCGCCAAACAGATGTTATCGCGCATGACTGACAGTTTTATTGACGATAAAGTTGGATTGATTGTATTTGCAGGTGAAGCTTTTACCCAACTTCCCATTACTTCGGATTATATCTCGGCGAAAATGTTCTTATCGTCCATCAATCCTTCCATGGTTTCTGCACAGGGTACGGCAATCGGCGCAGCAATCAACCTGGCGATGCGTTCTTTTACGCCAAACGAATCATCGAGCAAAACCATATTGATAATTACGGATGGTGAAAATCATGAAGACGATGCCGTGAAGGCTGCAATATCGGCAGCTGAAAAAAATGTAACAATCAATGTCGTAGGAATCGGTACACCGCAAGGCGCCCCGATCCCCATTGGCAATGCCGCTAACAATTTTTTAAAGGATAATTCCGGAAATGTGGTGATTACACAGTTGAACGAACAAATGTGCCAAGATATTGCAGCAGCAGGTAAAGGTATTTATGTACGTGCAGATAATACCAATGCAGCGCTCAGAACGCTTCAAAATGAGATTGATAAAATGGATAAAGCCGAATTGGACAGTAAGGTATATTCGGAATTTGATGAACAATTTCAAATTTTGGCATGGATTGTGCTGGTTTTGCTTCTGTTTGAATTTATGATTATGGAACGTAAAAACAGAATTTTCAGAAAAGTAAAATTATTTTCTTAACGTTTAAGCAGATGAAACAAATGAACAGAATAATCATTGGAATATCGATCGGGCTTTTTTGTTCGGGTATAGTTTTTGGGCAGAAAGCTGAGCGTGAACGAATTCGAGAAGGAAATAAATTGTACAATTCGGAAAAATTCACAGAATCTGAAATCGCATACCGGAAAGGTATTGAAGTGAATCCGCGCTCGTTTGAAGGCGCCTATGACTTAGGCAATGCTTTATATAAACAACAAAAATATCCTGAAGCAGCCGAGCAGTATCAATTGGTAGCCTCTCAGGGTGAGCGTTTATTGACTGAAAATCCGGCAAATATAAACCGTATGGCGCAAGTGTTTCATAATATTGGAAATATTGGTATGCAAAATAAGGAATATGCCAAAAGCATCGAAGCTTATAAACAGTCTTTACGGTTTAATCCAACGGATGACGAAACACGCTATAATCTGGCTTTAGCACAGAAATTGCTTGAAAATCAGGAACAAAACCAGGATCAACAACAGGAGCAGCAAGATCAACAACAGGAGCAACAACAAAATGACCAAAATCAAGAGCAACAACCCCCGAATCAGAATGAAGATCAACAGCAACAACAAGAACAACCCCAAAATGAAAATATGAGCAGGGAAAATGCGCAACAAATTCTGGATGCTTTTCTGCAAGATGAGAAAGAAACGCAAGATAAAGTAAAGCAAGCGCAAGAAAGACAACGGGAACGTCGAAGGACGGAAAGACAATGGTAACGAAGGTTTATGATTATTTAAGTGATTTACATGATGATAGAAGCAAATTAAAGGTGATTAATACTCAATTATATATGAAAATTTTCTAAATATGGACAGAAAATATTTTTATTTGTTTGTTTTGATGTTATTATTGATAGGAGGGCAATCAAAAGCTGCCGATGTCGAGTTTAAAGCCATTGCTCCCGAAGCAGTTGTGATGGGTGAACAATTCCGTTTGGTGTTTTCCATCAATACAGAAGGAGGGAGGGAGTTTCGATCACCGGACTTGAGCGACTTCGATGTGTTAATTGGTCCTTCGCCTTCGACAAGTACAAGCATTCAATATTTTAATGGGCAAGCAACAAAAATCTATTCACAATCCTATACATATATCTTAGTACCTAAAAAAGAAGGAACATTTAATCTTGCACCTGCATCCATCACGCTTAACAATTCGTCTTATTCTTCAAATCCATTAATAATAAGGGTGTTACCTCCTGATCAAACACCCAATCCGGCAACACAGCAAGGCAATACAAATAATCAGGGGTCTTCTTCGGCAATAAACAATGATGAGATATTTTGTCAGATATTGATTCCGGTTCGTTCGGTTTTTGAACAAGAAGGATTATTAGTCACATTTAAGTTGTACTCTACAGTTGAAGCTGTCCCGACAAATTATGCTTTTCCTGATTTTGATGGATTTTTAGTCCGCGACATTGAATTAAATCCACAATGGGTACCAGAGCATTATAACGGTCGTAACTATCGTACGGCGATCATCAAACAGGCTATTCTTTATCCTCAACGTTCCGGGAGAATCACAATAAGCTCGGGAAAAATTGAAATGACTGTACGTCAACGAATACAAAGGCAAGCGCGTAGTATATTTGACGATTTTTTCGACTCCTACCAGGATGTTAAAAAAGAGGTGGTTACTCAGTCTGTACCCATTGACGTAAAACCGCTTCCTCCGGGGAAACCGGCATCATTCAACGGTGCAGTAGGAAATTATTCCATGAAAACATCGATCAATTCTACGAAAGTCAAAGCCAATGAAGCCATAACCATTACAGTAGCGTTGACGGGTAATGGGAATATCCGGTTATTGAAGAATCCGGCAGTCGTCTTTCCCAATGACTTTGATGCATTCGACCCCAAAACTGAAGATAACATCAGAACAACTGCTCAAGGCACAAGCGGGACGAAGACATTTGAATTTATGGCGATACCTCGCTATGCAGGTGACTTTGAAATACCTGCGATTCATTTTTCTTATTTCGATCCCAAAGAAGGGGTATATAAATCGCTCAGTTCAGAGTCATTTAAGATTCTTGTAGAGAAAGGAATAGGAGGGGAAGGTACGCCTCCGGTGGTTTCCAACTTCAGCAATCAGGAAAGCATTAAATATCTGGGGCAAGATATCCGGTATATTATGGTTGAAACCAAACCGCGTTTTATTTTGAATCATGAAATGTTTTTTGGATCATTCACTTATATAATTGCTTATCTGATTATTACTGTACTTTTTATTGCATTCTTCATGATATATCGCAAACAAGTAATTGAAAATGCTAATATTGCTTTGGTTCGAACCAAAAAAGCAAATAAAACAGCGGTCAGAAGATTGAAAAATGCTGATAAACTGTTGAAAGAAAGCAATAAAGAAGCATTTTATGAAGAAGTTTTACGTGCTGTATGGGGATATTTAAGTGATAAATTAAGTATTTCGCAGGCTCAACTGACCAAAGATAATGTAGCAGCCGAATTATCCAAATATGGGGTGGGAGAGGAGCTGTCGGATGAATTTATTGACATATTAAATACATGTGAATTTGCACGTTATGCACCCGGACAAGGCTCTGAAGCGATGGATAGCCTATTCAAACAAACAGTCAATGCGATCGGAAAAATGGAGAATACAATTAAGCGGAATAATTAATATAAAGAGGTGATTATGAGAAAAATGAAATATCTTTTGCTGTTTTTATCGTTATTGGTTTTTGGAAAGGTATCAGCGCAAGGGGAGGCCATCCAAGAAGCAGAAAAAGCCTATGCACAAGAGAATTATTCACAAGCAATTGAACTCTATGAGGAGTTAATCAAAAACTATGGTGATTCGTACGAAATATTCTATAACCTGGGAAATGCGTATTATAAGACCGGAAAGATTGCGCAGGCGATTTTAAACTACGAACGTGCCTTATTGATCAATCCCGGCGATAAAAATGCCCGTTTCAATCTGGAAGTGGCCAAACTGAAAAAAGTTGATCGAATAGACCCATTGGGTGAATTTTTCCTGACATCGTGGATGCGCGTTGTCCGGAATTTATTCAGTGTCGATACATGGGCTTCGATCGGGATTGCCTGTTTTATTGTATTTATTGGTTGTTTATTTCTATTCTTTTTTTCCAAGTGGATGAGATTAAGGAAGACAGGTTTTTATCTCGGAATCATTATGTTTTGTATCGTCATCTGTTCCAATCTGTTTGCGTGGAATCAAAAGAAAGCGATTATCGACCGTAAAGGCGCCATTATTTTTGCTCCGACTGTAACGATTAAAAGTTCTCCTGACGCAAGCGGTACAGATATATTTGTTTTACATGAAGGAACAAAAGTCTTTATAAAGAGTACATTGGGTGAATGGAATGAAATTGAATCGGAAGATGGAAATATTGGTTGGATTCGTCAAAAAGATATTGTGAAAATCTGATGTCAAACTAAAAACATGCTTGAAAAAATACTTGAATACGAACGGGGACTTTTTTTGTGGTTGAATGGATGCCATAATTCTTTTTGGGATGGTTTTATGTGGCTTTATACAGGCCAAGCCGTATGGATTCCTGTTACCATATTTTTGTTTTTCATCTTATTCTATCAAAAGAATTGGAAAGAATCGTTGTTGATTTTATTATCTATTGCTTTGATTATCGCGTTGTGCGATCAACTTTCATCACACATCTGCAAGCCTTATTTTATGCGTTTCCGCCCAACCCACCATCCTGATTTTATGGAATACGTAAAGACTGTCAACGATTATAGGGGAGGGAAATACGGATTTATTTCGGGGCATGCCTGCAATGCGTTTGGATTTGCTACATTCCTACTTTTGTTTTTGAGGAGACGCTTGATCACGGTTTCAATGTTAATATGGAGTACACTGATGGCTTATTCCCGCATATATTTGGGCGTTCATTTTATTTCGGATATCATTCCCGGAGCTTTAGCAGGATGTATAATTGGCTTTTTATGTTATAAACTATATGTGACTGTACGTCGTAAATTATTGAAAAAGAATAATAAACCTTGCGAAATGTATACAGATGCCCAAATCAATTACTTATTACCGGCTTTGTTGTCAACCGTTTTATTTATAGTTGTTTATAGTTGGATCAAAATATCCTGAATGAAAAAAACGGTACAGTGGAGTTGTAAAACACCATTGTGCGTACAGCCTCTTACAGATTCCCATCATTTTTTTTTTGTAACAAACTTACCTCATCAATCGTCTACTTGATGAAAAGGTAAATATTCAATTAATAAAAATAGATACATATGAAATCGAGAAAAACTTTAGCACTCTTGCTGGCATTCATTTGTATATGTCCGGCGATGTACAGTCAAAAAAATGTAAACCAACTTTTTAAAGAATATTCGAAAGAAGATGGGGTTACACGCGTAGGAATAGGGAAATTTGTCATGACTATTTCAGGCATTTTCACAGATGTAATGGGCGTAGACGGAATTGAAGTATTGAGTTTCGAGGAATGCAGTCAGTCGGTGAAAGAACAGTTTAGTCGCGAAATTGCAACATTCAAAGATACCAAGTACGAAACGATGGTTTCGGTAAACGAAGAAAAACAACGTACAAAAATTCTGGTTAAAAT
>JAIRJR010000178.1 GCA_031260575.1 Tannerella sp. | reverse complement strand
CCGCATGCTTATATCGGCGATTATATCACGATTGGCGATCATACCATTGTCTACCCGCATGCGACTATCTATAACGAATGTATCATTGGAAACCATTGTATCCTGCATGCCGGGGCTGTGATCGGATCGGATGGGTTCGGTTTTGCAACTGAAGGGGATGAATACAAAAAAATTCCGCAATTGGGGAATGTCATCCTTGAAGATGAAGTCGAAATCGGCGCCAATACTACAATTGATCGTGCAGTTATGGGGTCAACAATTATCCGGCGGGGTGTAAAGTTGGATAATCTGATTCAGATTGCCCATAATGTGGAAGTGGGCGAACACACCGTCATGGCGGCTCAGACAGGGGTTGCCGGTTCGACCAAGATAGGAAGCAACTGTATGTTTGGCGGACAGGTCGGCATCGTAGGTCATCTGCGAATAGGCGACCATGTCAAACTGGGCGCCCAAACAGGTACGATGCGGAATATCGAAAAAGCGGGTGCGTACATCGGAACCCCGGCGCCACAAAACTTGCGGGACTATTACCGGAGTATGGCGATCGTCAATAAATTGCCCGAATTGGCGCAAACGGTACATCAGTTGCAGAAAGAATTAACAGAAATAAAGAAAAAAAAATAACCAAAAACAATGCACAAACAGAAAACGCTTGCCGCAGTTTTTTTATTGGAAGGAAAAGGTCTGCATACAGGGCTGAATATTCGCATCACATTTCGTCCGGCACCGGAGAATCATGGCTATAAGATCAAACGAATAGATATAAAAGGGCAACCGGTCATTGATGCGGTTGCTGAGAATGTAATCAATACCCAACGGGGTACGGTTCTTGCCAAGAATGATGTTCAGGTCAGTACGGTCGAGCATGCATTGGCAGCTTTGTATGCATACGAAATTGATAATTGTCTGATTGAAGTGGATGCGCCTGAGTTTCCGATTTTAGATGGAAGCGCCCTGTTGTATTCTGAAGCAATAAAAAAAGCCGGTGTGAAAGAACAGGAGGCGATGAAGGATTATTATATTGTTCGACGAAAAATCGAAATACGGGACGAAGCCACAGGGTCGTCGTTGATCATTTTGCCGGATGATAAATTCAGCATGAATGTGTTAATTTCATTCGATTCGCCTGTATTATCGAACCAATTTGCTTCCATGACCGATATCAGTGAATTTCCTTCCGAGTTGGCTGCTTCTCGTACCTTTGTTTTTGTGCATGAGATTGAGATGCTTTTGCACAATAATTTAATCAAAGGCGGCGATTTAGATAACGCAATCGTCATCTACGACCGGGTTATGCAACAAAAAGAGTTGGATCATTTAGCCGATAAACTGGGGTTACCCCATAAAAATGTAAAAGAACTTGGTTATGTGAATGATAAGCCTTTGGTATATGTCAATGAACCTGCGAGGCATAAGTTAATTGATGTGATAGGCGATCTGGCATTAATCGGTAAACCCATTAAAGGGCATGTGATCGCTACCCGTCCCGGACATAAGATCAATAACCAATTAGCCCGTATTATTCGCAAAGAAGTCAAGATGAATGAAATACAAGTTCCTGACTATCATACGGACAAGGCGCCGGTAATGGATATCAACCAGATTCGCGAATTACTTCCCCACAGATATCCGTTTTTATTGGTCGATAAAATCATTCACATTGAAGAAAACCTGATTGTCGGCATAAAAAATGTAACCGTCAATGAGCCATTCTTTCCGGGGCATTTTCCGAATGAACCGATCATGCCGGGTGTATTGTTGGTTGAGGCAATGGCGCAAACGGGGGGGTTGTTGGTTCTCAATTCGGTCGAAGAACCGACGCGTTATTCCGCCTATTTTTTAAAAATCGATGGTGTGAAGTTCCGCCAAAAAGTCGTTCCCGGCGACACATTGATATTCCGTATCGAGCTTTTAGCTCCTTTACGCCGTGGAATTTCCACGATGAAAGGTTATGTTTTTGTAGGTGATCGAATTGTTTGCGAAGCTGAGTTTATGGCGCAAATCATCAAAAACAAATAAGTACGCGAAATAAAGAATGATTATAAATGATTTTTATATATAAACTTCGATGCTTTCAAAATTAGCTGTAATTAATCCGGATGCACAAATCGGCGAAAATGTTTCCATAGGTCATTTTACGATCATTGATAAAGATGTGGTTATCGGTGATAATTGCCGAATCCACCCACATGCAGTCATTTATTCCGGCGCCCGAGTCGGGAATCATTGCGAGGTATTTCCCGGCGCTGTTATTGCGGGTATTCCCCAGGATTTGAAATTCAATGGAGAGGACTCCACTGTCGAGATCGGATCTCACACGACGATTCGTGAATGTGTGACTATCAATCGCGGAACAGTCTCCAAAGGAAAGACGATAGTCGGAAGTAATTGCTTGATAATGGCTTATTCGCATGTGGCGCATGATTGTGTGATCAAAGATCATGTGATCATCGGCAATGCAACTCAGATAGCCGGTGAAGTAGACATTGACGATTATGCAATCATTAGCGGAGGCGCGTTGGTACATCAGTTTGGGAAGATTTCTAAACATGTGATGATCCAAGGCGGTTCGCGTGTTGCAAAAGATGTTCCTCCATACACATTAATCGGGCGGGATCCGATTATTTATTGCGGAATTAACATCGTGGGATTGCGCAGGCGCGGTTTTACAAAAGAAAAAATATACCTGATTCAGGATATCTACCGTACGCTGTATGCACGTGGCCTTAATACGACAGACGCAGTTCAATGTATTGAAAATGAATATGAATCAAGCGAAGAGCGCGATCTGATTTTGACTTTCATCAAATCATCTAAACGGGGCATTGTCAGAGGTTCTATCGATGAATAGTCTATTGTCAATTGAATAATAATGTGTATTTTTGAGCCGTAAATAAATTCTACTTATGGTATATCGATTTTTAATTCTATCGGATGAAGTAGCAAACTTTAAACGCGAAATTCAAATCAGTTCTGAAGCTACATTCCTTAATTTGCATCATGCCATATTGGATGCAACAAAATATACGCATGATGAAATCACTTCGTTTTTTATTTGTGATGACGATTGGAGCAAACGGTCGGAAATCACATTGGTTGATATGGGCGCATCGTCCGATGCGGATATTTATCTGATGGAAGATACTATGTTGGAAGAACTCCTGACAGATGAACAACAAAGATTGCTTTATGTGTTTGACTTTTTAACCGAAAGGTCATTTTTTATGGAGTTAAGCGAAATCATAACAGGCCAGACGCTTGATGTTCCGGTTTGCACGCTGTCCGTTGGCCTACCCCCCCCTCAAACCATTTCATTCGACGAAATAGAAAAGAACGCTACCCATTTCGATATGGGAGAAGATTTCTATGGCGATTCCGATTTTAATGACGACGAGTTGGATTCGCTTGATTCGGGCGATTACTCGGGCGAATCAATAGACAATATTTTCGACGACGAACGCTATTAGTACGATGTAAGGTACAAATAACATGAATACATTGCTGGTGTTACTCGGACCGACCGGCGTTGGCAAGACGGCATTGAGTATTGAAATCGCCACAATGCTGGGTTCTCCCATTATTTCTGCCGATTCGCGTCAATTGTATAAAGATATTGCAATCGGTACGGCCGCCCCTGATGCAATTCAGTTGGCACAAGTCAGTCATAAAATGGTTGGTACGCTTGAATTGGAAGATTATTATAGCGCCAGCCAATATGAAGAAGAAGTCATATCCCTTTTACATGAATTATTTAAATCACACCGAACCATCGTTCTGACAGGTGGCTCGATGATGTATATCGACGCAATATGTAAAGGCATCGATGACATCCCCACCATTTCGCCCGAAATCAGAAAATCCGTCTGCGAGCAATACGAAAAAGAGGGATTAGCTCCGTTTTTAGCAGAACTAAAAGCCAAAGATCCGGTACATTACGACGAAGTCGACCGTTCGAATTATAAACGGGTCATCCATGCCATTGAAATATGCCGGATGACCGGGCGCTCCTATTCATCTTTCCGTACACGACAAATCAAAGATCGACCCTTTCAAATCATCAAAATAGGTCTCACCCGTCAGCGTGAAGAATTATATGAATGTATCAACGAACGGGTGGACCGGATGATACGCGACGGCTTATTGGAAGAAGCACGCAAAGTATTTCCATTTCGTCACTACAATTCTCTTAATACAGTAGGATATAAGGAATTGTTTCAGTATTTCGATGGCATTTTAACATTAGATTCAGCAACAGAAAAGATCAAACGCAATACCCGTGTCTATGCTCGCAAACAAATGACCTGGTTTAAGCGCGATCAAGCGATTCTTTGGTTTCATCCGGATGACAGGCAGGGGATTATGAGCTATGTTCAACATTTATAGTTTCAGGTTTCTCGTTCCTTGTTCCTCCTGCCTGAAAAAATATCAGACTTTATTTGTTGAAAGCGTCAAATTCGAGGTTCATCTGAGCATCGGTGAGGAACCCGTTGGTTTTGACTATGATCAAATGATTGAAAGTGAGAGATTTGCCACGTAATAGTGTGGTGACGCGTTTCGGGGCATTCGGGTTATACGCTTGAGCACCCAAATTATTATATGCAAACAATCCGTAGCCTCTTGCATGTGAATAAGCCGGATAACCGGGATTGTTTTTGTGATCAACGATGGCAACTGTGACGTTCTCGCCACTTAGTTCTGCTGATAAAGACACCCATTTGGCCGGTTTGCCCCAGACGCCGTTTTCGCCTGATTCTTTCTCATTTCCTTCACTGTTGCGATACACACCATTCTTGCCTTCGTTGTTGACGGAACGGACGGTGGTAGCATTCCCCTGCGTATCGGTAAACACTTGCGGACGGTCCGACGGTTCTTCAAACGCACGGTCCATGCGGATGGCAATCATCCCTTCTTTGTTGTCGCTAAAAGTAACCGTATCGACCAAAGCCGTTAATTTTGTGGTACGCTTAATCTTACGCATATCCCCCTCATCAATAAACTCGTATTTTGTCTCCTCTTTCAACAATACTTTTTCGTTGATATCCACCCATTCGGCTTCCACAGCTAACGTCGCACTGTGGGGGCCGTTTGCCATGCTTGCAATTTTTCGATGGTGTATCGTGCCATAAAGGGATTTTTTGTCTGCCGGAATGTTATACGAATTGTTCCAAAAATCCAAGCCGTTTACATCGCCGAAATTCAACCATGCCCCCACATGATGTGGATGATCTACTTGTTCAAAAGGACGGGGATCACGTGGAAAACCACGCGTAATCAATGTACCTTTTGCCGTACAAATGGGGTACAAAGATTGTTTCTCGAAGTCCGAAGGATAAATATAGGAAGTGAATAATTTTCCATTCATCATGACATCGACTTTCTGTTTGACTTCATCGTTCACCAATGTCACGCCTTGTCCATTCGTACATGCCGAATAAAAAGGTAGCAACAAACTAATCGATAATAACTTAAAAAATAATTTCATACTTACTGATTTTTATAATTAAGATGCTATGAAATACATATATACATTGGCGTTGTCGGGTGCTGATGTATATATGCTGTTTCAAAAAGTCAGACTTTTTCGGGCATCAGATAAGGTGCACGATATTGGCGCGTAAGCATATTATTGGCATCTTGGTTGCCAATGAAACGTTCAGCAACCGGGTCAAATTCCAATTGTTGTCCTAACCTGTACGAGATAGCAGCCATGTGCGCCAAAGCTGACGATAAATGTCCGGTTTCTACAGGCCCGTTTTGGATGGTTTTGTCGCGGGCGCGGATAGCGTCAAACCAATTTTTGAAATGCAATTCCATTTCGCCTTTGGCGCTGTTTTTTGGGCCTGCAATGAGTTCTCCCCGGCTTGGTAAATTGCCGCTACTTGTATCTACCGGGCCGCTATTACGATTTTTATAGATAAACGATTCGTAGGCATTGTATCCATTGACTACCAAATAACCTTTATCGCCGTAAAAAATATTACCCACCGTTGCTCCGCCTTCGTTATTCGTATACCAAGGACGTACTTCAAACTGGATCATCTTATTTTCCTTTGTGTAGAGGTAGGAGGATGATTGTACTTCGGGCACTTCTTTACAGTCGTTCCATAAGAACTTACCGCCCATAGAAGTGACCTTGTTGGGGAGTGAGGTAAGACCTAAGCCCCACATGCAGAGGTCGGTTTCATGAATACCTTGATTGCCGACATCGCCATTACCGTAATTCCAGTGCCAATGCCAATTGTAATGTACCAGATTTTCTGTAAATGGAGCCATTGGGGCAGGACCGCACCAGAGGTCATAATCCAACTCTGCCGGAACTTTTGATACCCCTTTATTGCCAATGTCGGCACGTTCGCGAAAGACTAATCCGCGTGACATATATACCCTGCCGATGAGTCCGTCTTGCAGTTGTTGAACGGCTTCACGGACTGCCGGGTTACTACGCAACTGTATGCCGTGTTGTACGATACGGTTGTATTTATACGCTGCTTCAATGACCTTTCTGCCTTCGGCGATGTTGTGCGTTGCCGGTTTTTCAACATAGACGTCTTTTCCTGCCTGACATGCATAAATGGTATGCAAAGCATGCCAATGATTTGGCGAAGCAAGCGTGACAGCATCAATATCTTTGCTTTCATACAACTTACGGAAATCCTGTTGGATCAGCACTTTTTGATTGTACTTACCCTCAAATTCTTTGGCTCTTTTCTGCAAGACCCTCATATCGGGATCACACAAAGCCACAACGGTTACATTGGCCTGCTTGGCTAAATCCATCGTCGTTTGCACATGGCTTCCGCCCCTGCCGTTTAGGCCTAATACAGCGATATTGAGCCGGTCATTAGCGCCTTTTACTTCCTGCGACAAGATGGTTGGCGCTGTCAATTCAGTCTTTCCGGCAGCAAAAGCCGATGGAGCTAAAACTGCTGCTACTGCACCGGTAGCAGTTGCAGCTAAAAAATTTCTACGTGTTTGATTCTTCTTCATATTGATAATTGTTAAGTTCACAAAAATACTACTTTATAATTAATTCACACAATTTTAACGAATAAATACATCAATATTGTTTGATAAAGGTATTTTTTCTAAACAATAAAGCTTTACAAATCTGAAAAACCCCCATATGGGGGTAGTACAGGATTTTTTTAGACTTTATTTTTGCCGCGAAAATATAGAAAAAAATTACGTACAATAAATAATAGTTATAAAATGAAAGCGATTTGTGTTAAGAGGATAGTTATGATGCTGGCAGTTTGTGCCTTATGTTTTTCTTGTGATAAAAAGGAAGACGATGTGATTGGAGAATATACAGGTAATGAACAACCGGGCCAAATACCCGGATTTGGCGAAGATGGCGGATCGATTGCAGGCAAAACTTTTGTGCTGCCCAATGGATTGGAATTTACAGGTGACATTATGGGATACAGCGAGGGCGCTGATTATGCAACGTCGCGGTCGGCAGGCTCAAAGATCGACCAATTTGCCAATTTTTTGCCAACACTTTTGAATGAAGAAGGCGTAAGCACAAGGGCTACGATCAAAGCCGACGTCACACTTGGAAGCGGTGGTTTGGTAACAGTGCTCATTCAATTGAAAAACACCGGTTCGAATAAGATCGACGTTGAATTTCCGGCCGGATTGATCTTTGAATCGGCAACCGGAAAATACCAAAACGGCATTCTCCTCAAAAGGGTAAAAGTAACCGTACCTTCGGGTGGGAATACCTATTATGTCGTGCTGCATCTCTATTGTGGCAATGCTTCCCGAAGTGCTTCCGATGCCTCGGCCAAGTATCTGCGACCCGTTGTAGCCCAGTCGGATTTACTACTCTACTTGTGTGGGTTGGTTAGAAACAAGAAAATCAACATCGAAGAAAATCGGGGTTTGTTGGAACAAATCACTTATGTGGTGATGATACTCCGGTTACAGAATATTGTATGGAAAGTTACCGACTATGGCCAGGTGCCCGATCAGTCGGATTTGGACTATATTGCAGGCTTGAAATAGAGATGATTAAATACTAAAAAATTATTGAAAAAAAATTAATATTTGAATGCGATGAGAACAATTTATTTTTTATTCGTAACTGTTGCGCTTCTTCTTGTGAGTAGTGTAGCGCAAGCGCAAATAAATAGGCGGATACAACAAGCAGCCGAACGTGCCGCCGAACGCGCAGTGATCCGCCAAGCGGAACGGAGGACGGAAGATGCTGTAAACAGTGCGATTGATGACGCTTTTGAGAACAACGATAACAATAATAGCGGAAACAATAACAATACGAACAACAGCAACACGAACAACTCCGGCAATTCGCAAACGGGAAACAGAAATCAACCGGTAAATGAAAGTGCAGGCAATAACGTATCCACTCCGGGTACCCAACAGGAACCGGTCAAGTTGGAAAGTTTCACCCAGTACGACTTTGTGCCCGGCGACCAGATTCTCTTCTTTGAAGATTTCTCGCAGGATGCTGTAGGCGATTTCCCCGACCAGTGGACTACCAACGGCAGCGGCGAAGTGCGAACCGTCAATATCGCGCCCGGAAAATGGCTTCACCCCACTGTTGAAGATAAATCATTCAACTACATGAAGACGATTGCTTTTCCACAAAACTTCATCGTCGAATTTGACTATATTCCTACTGTCAATGGGAGTGGCTACGAATTGACGCTCTACAATGAACAAGGCAACAAGGAATTAGACGATGGGCTCTTTCCCGGCGACCAAGGCTTTCGCCTCTATTTAGGTCAGCACAACTGGAATGCGAGAGG
>JAIRJR010000142.1 GCA_031260575.1 Tannerella sp. | reverse complement strand
TAAGGAAATTCTGCAACAACATCCGCAAAGTAAAAAATCTCTCAATGCCTGTCGACGACTTGAAAGGCGTAAAAATGACGAAACGCACACATCCCCCGCTGTCGTTGCTTTTTGCTGCCATATCCGCTGTGTGGATGATGAGAAAATATGCCCGTATTTCGAGAAAGAAATATGCCAACCGCTTTTCGCACGAGGGCATACGCGAACTGATCCGCGCCATTCCCGGCGACGAACAGGGTATCGCTATGCTGTTCCTGACAATGGGTTCGTTGGCGCGTGGCGACGGCGGATTTCCCGAAGGAGGCTCGTTGCCTTTTGTCCGGCGCATCGTGGACACATTTACGTCGTTAGGCGGAGAAATTCTTTACAACACACGCGCCGAACGTGTTGTCGTCGAAAACGGCAAAGCGACAGGTGTTGTTTCGGGCGACAAGCATTTTCCTGCCGATGCCGTTATCGTTGCCTCCGATACCATGGCGATTGAAAAATTATTTGACAACTTGCCAAAATCTCCGTGGCTTGACGAAATGCGTATAACAACAGAGCCGACAATGGTTACGCTCATTTCGCTTGGCATAAATGCCGATTTGAGAAAATACCCGGAAAGGCCTCTTATTAAACTGAAAGAACCTGTCACATTGGATAATCAAACCTACAAATATCTGATGATTAGCAATTATGCGAATGACCCTGTCTATTCGCCCGAAGGGAAAACAGCCATGACCATACAACTTCCCGGCGATACGTATGATTTTTGGAAAAAAGCCAAAGCGGAAAATCATTATACAGAAGAAAAACAAAAAATTGCCGACCGGATTATTGAAGCAATAGCGACACAAATTCCTGAAACAGAGGAAAAAATAGAAGTGTGCGATGTAGCGACGCCGCTCACTTACGAGCGTTATTGCGGCAACTGGAAAGGGTCGTGGATGACGGCAATAACATCGGATATGAAAATGAAAAGTTATCCCTCTGTTATCAAAGGGCTTGATAACGTTTACTTTGCAGGACAACGCCTGATGCCTCCCGGCGGATTACCACCTGCATTGATGACCGGAAGAACGGCAGTACAATATCTTTGTCGGGATACAGGTACGCTGTTTATCAGCGAAGAACAGTGAATGAAATCCCAAACAAATATAAAAACACGCTAAAAAAATGTCAATTCCAACATCAAGAACAAAAGAGGGCGCCGAAGTCAGAATAGATACGGCAAAATGTAACGGCTGTGGAACCTGACATTAGGCAAAAGCGATAAGCGCTTCAGGGGGTAAGTATATAGAAGGCAAAAATTAATTTCACAAGGCTTACTTGTTCATTTTCTTCAAAATCAGCATCATGACAATCCCCGCAACTGCACAGCACGACGCGATCACAAATGCCGGAAACATGAGATTGATGTCATTTGCAGCAATATTTTTGTAGTAACCGGCAATTTGCGATGAAATAACCGCCCCGCCGCCAAAGCCTAAAAGTACAAATCCGTAGTTGGTTGCCATGTGTTTTGCTCCGAAAAGGTCGGCAGTCAGCGAGGGGAAGTTGCTTAAAAGTCCGCCGTATGAAAATCCGATGAGCGCAATCAGAACGTAAATCCAGTAGCCGTTTGCGGCGTTGACCAAAAGAGAAAATACGGCAGTGAGGGAAAGCAGGAGAATGAGGGTATTGATTCGTCCTAATTTATCGGAAATGATCCCCCAAAGCAGGCGACCCAATGAATTGAACATGGATATAGCCAAAACGCCAATGGTAGCGGTTGATGCCAATCCTTTGGCGACGGCAATGGGTTTCGCAAAGCCTATCATCATAAGTCCCCCCATACAGGCAAGCAGAAAGGCGAAAGTCAGCAAATAAAATTGCGGAGTTTTAAACATTTCCGAAGGTGTGGCTTCCGTTGCCTGCTTTTTGGCTGCCGTATTTGAAACAACGGCATCCATCAAATAGCCTTCCGGCGGGTTTTTTATAAAAAAACTTCCAACGGAACAGACCGTCAGGAAAACGAGGCTTAAAATCATAAATGCCTTAGGCTCACCCATGCCTGCTCCGCCAAAAGCGGAAATCACACGCTCTACAATCGGTGTAAAAACAACGCCGCCAAAGCCAAGCGCGGATACGATGATTCCCGTAACCAGTCCTTTTTTGTGCGGATACCATTTCTGAGCGCAGGCAATCGTGGTGGAATACGTAAATCCCATGCCAAGTCCACCCATCACACCGTATGTCAACCACAACAACCATGCATTGGCAGCCGTAACAAAAGAAGCGAGGAAAAAGCCCAAGCTCAAAATAATTCCACCGATAAATATAACAGAGCGTGTAGAGTACCGGACAGCCAATTTACCTCCGATTACACTTCCGATCGTCAACATGGTAAGTAAAAGTGAGAACGTAAGTCCCGCAGCAGCATTATCGCCCCCGAAAATGCTATTGGCGATACCTGTTTGAAACACACTCCAAATGTAGGCAACGCCAAGCGTAAGTTGAACGGCAACCGCCGCGATTACAGTATAAAATCCTTGCTTTTTCATAAAAAATCCTTTAAAAATTAAGGCGCAAAGATATATGAAAAAAATATCTTTTCCCAACTGTTTCTAATAAACCTCCGCTACCACTTGGCGACGCTCATCAACGAACTGATAAAGGAAACAGGCTTTTTAGAATCGCCCCATGACATTGTAATCCTCGCATTCACCCTTGCCGCATCCGGCAAGGACGGGATTCTCGATAGAACAAACGGCACATTCCAATTTCGCGCAACGCCTGCCAACACCCGCAATTCGGTATACAGCAGCGGCACGATAACGGTTTCGCCTGTATCGAATGACGGCGTATACACCGCTTCCTTAAAGGCATACACACTAAACGGCGTGTTATATGTCAGCGGTTTAGTCGAAGGCAAACCCTTTGCCATCTACAATTTGCTTGGCA
Source organism: Tannerella sp. (assembly GCA_031260575.1). Classification (GTDB taxonomy): domain Bacteria; phylum Bacteroidota; class Bacteroidia; order Bacteroidales; family Tannerellaceae; genus Tannerella. The sequence goes on along the minus strand of JAIRJR010000142.1, from coordinate 1,811 downwards.
CACCGGTTTATCCAGACATCGCCTCCGACGTCAAAGCCGAAATCAGACTGCCCGGACGCGGGGTGTATATTGTCACGCACGAAAACAGGACGGTTAAAGTAAATAACTGAGTAACTGAATAACTGAGTAACTGAATTTTTGAATATCAAGGTGTTACAAAAATGCCCTTAATTGATATTAGCTTTCCTTTTGCGAGGAAGGCTTTTTCCCTTGAGAAATATCCCTTATCTTTGTCCGCACAATAAATTAATTTCATAATTATGAACACTTGTAATACTTTATGTCAAGCCATTGCCACAATTAATTGGTGGTGGTTTGCCGCTGCAACGGTTGTCTCGTTTGCCGTTGGCGCTGTTTGGTTTTCATGGCTTTTCGCAAAAGCGTGGGTGAGGGTCTTTAAAGTGGAATTGGGCGAAGAAGTTTCCACCGGATTGATGCTTCGCACCATGTCGCTGCAATTAGCGGCAACGCTGCTGCTCGGATTGGTTTTCTTCGTTCTGACGAAACTTTCCGTTTGGCTTGCGCTTCTTGTTTTAGTTGTCTTTTGCGGGTGGGAAAAAGGAAAACTGAATTTTGAATTTCCCCGCATGAGAGATTTTATCATGGCAGTAGTTATCCAAGTAGGATACACGTTTGTTGCTGGTTTGGTCTTTATTCTGTTTGCGTTGATTTGATGGTATTATGAGCAACGAAGTGGAAAATTGAACATTATTTGACAAAAATGTAGTGCTTAAAAAACTTTGCTCGAAATGATTAAAAAAATAGTGACAAAACACCCTGTAATTGTATATTACATTGCTTGCCTTTTGTTGTGGGTAATTTTCGGGCTGACAAATATGGCTCTGTTTCCGACTTCGTTCAACTACGAACTGGTGTTTCCACAGTGGGCGCCTGCTTTTGCGGCATTTATTGTTGTGGGCATTTCAGGCGGAAAAACAGGAATATTAGGTCTTTTACAAAAAGTATCCATCAAAAAATCAAGTATAAAATGGGGATTGGCATCCGTTGTCATTCCTGTTGTTTGTTGTGTCATAGCATATATCGGCATCATGTATACAGAGTTTGGTCAATGCACGATGCCGACATTTACCCGTTCAATCGGAATTTATGCAATTTGTTTCCTTGCAACTCTATTTGGCAGTTATGGCGAAGAAATAGGTTGGCGCGGGTTTATGCTCCCCCAACTTAATAAAAAACACTCTCTGTTAATGAGCAGCGTTATTGTTGGTATGTCTTGGGGATTGTGGCACATCAATATAGGTCGGTTTGGATTAATCGCATTTGGCTTATTCATTTTGGGTCTGACATGTATTTCGCTTCTTATTTCGTGGTTGTGCAGTAAAACAAAAAATAATATTTTCGTTGCGATTATGTTCCATACCATAATGAATTTCTGCACATTACTATTGTTTGAAAACGTGCTGTCCGATTTCTCCCAAATGCAAACAGGAGCGCATATTGCCGATATGCACCTCTACACTATTTTATACGGAATGTATCTCATTGTATTTGCCATTCCGTGCATTTTCATTGTGAAAAATATGTCAGGAAAAAAAACTAAAACCAAAAATGAATACCTGTAAAAACTGCAACGAGCCTGTTCCTTGGAATTATTGCCCCAATTGCGGACAACCCGCAAAATTGGAAATAATTGACGGGAATTACATCATTCGCAAAATCGGAGACTTCCTGGTTGCCAATCGAAGAATGATATCAGTATTGACCGACTAAATTCAAGATTTGTCGATTATTTCTTTTTACGTTGCTGATATTCAGCTTATTAAAAATTGTTTTTTCTGTTTTCAAAAACC
>JAIRJR010000136.1 GCA_031260575.1 Tannerella sp. | reverse complement strand
TAGCCGGCTCCACGCTGGTTTACGGCACGTTTTACCTGAACGGAAAATATGGCGAACACGGGCTGATGAAAGCACAGGCAAGGCGCAACCATCCGCGGTATGTTATCAACCGCCGGACTGTCTCCCGATTATTCAATTACGAATTACGAATTAAAAATTACGAATGAGTATGAGGAACGTAATGAAAGCGGCAACGCTTGAGAGTAAATTTCCATTGCTGGCAGTAGAAAACGGCTGTATTGTTTCTAAGGATGCGGATGTAACGATAGCGTTCCGGGTGGAACTACCCGAACTGTTTACCGTGACTTCCACCGAATATGAGGCAATCCATTCAACGTGGGTAAAAGCCGTCAAGGTGTTACCCAATTTCAGTATCGCGCACAAACAGGATTGGTTTATCAGGGAAAACTATACGCCTGATATTCAAAAAGATGATTTGAGTTTTTTGTCCCGCTCGTTTGAGCGGCATTTCAATGAACGTCCGTACCTGAATCATGCCTGTTTCCTGTTCCTGACCAAAACCACGAAAGAACGGATGCGGCAGCAAAGCAATTTCAATACGCTGTGTCGCGGGTTTCTTGTCCCGAAGGAAATCCGGGACAAAGAAGCCGTACAAAAATTTCTGGAAGCGGTCGGGCAGTTTGAGCGGATTGTGAACGACAGCGGTTTTATAAAGCTGGCTCGCTTGACTTCTGATGAGATTATTGGGACGGCAGGGACAAAGGGGACTTTGGGGGCGCCCGGATTGGTAGAAAAGTATTTTTCGCTGTCGCTCGAAGATACGACTACATTAAAAGATATGGCTTTGGGCGCTGACGAAATGAAAATCGGCGATAATATCCTGTGCCTGCATACCCTTTCGGATGTGGAAGATTTGCCTTCGCGGGTGTCCACTGACAACCGGTACGAAAAACTGTCGACCGACCGCAGCGACTGCCGCCTGTCGTTCGCCGCTCCTGTCGGCGTGCTGTTGAGTTGTAACCATATTTACAACCAGTACCTCTTTATTGACGACCATGCCGAAAGCCTGAAACGGTTTGAAAAGCAAGCCCGCAATATGCACTCACTTTCACGTTACAGCCGTCAAAATCAAATCAATAAAGAGTGGCTCGAACAATATTTGAATGAGGCGCACAGTCTGGGCTTGACTTCCATCCGCTGCCACTGTAATGTAATGGCATGGTCGGACAGCCGCGAGGAACTGCAACGGATAAAAAACGATGTGGGCAGCCAACTGGCTTTGATGGAGTGCAAACCGCGACACAACACAGTAGATACACCTACTTTGTTTTGGGCGGGTATTCCGGGCAATGCCGCCGACTTCCCGGCAGAGGAAAGTTTTCACACGTTTATTGAACAGGCGCTATGTTTCTTCACGCAGGAAACCAACTACAAAAGTTCGCCGTCGCCCTTTGGCATTAAAATGGCTGACCGGTTAACCGGAAAACCGTTGCATCTCGATATTTCGGATTTACCGATGAAAAAGGGGATTATCACGAACCGGAACAAGTTTATACTTGGTCCATCAGGTTCGGGCAAATCTTTCTTTACCAATCACATGGTACGGCAATATTACGAACAGGGTACGCATATCGTACTGGTTGATACCGGAAATTCATATCAGGGTTTATGCAGCCTGATAAACCGCAAAACCAACGGTGAAGATGGCGTGTATTTCACCTATACGGAAGACAACCCTATCAGTTTCAACCCATTTTATACGGAAGATGGCGTGTTCGATATCGAAAAGCGGGAAAGCATTAAAACGCTAATCCTCACGCTGTGGAAACGCGACAACGAGCCGCCTTCAAGGGCCGAAGAGGTCGCCCTTTCCAATGCGGTAAGCATGTACATCGAACGTTTGAAAACGGGTGTTTCTCCCTCGTTCAACACGTTTTACGAGTTTGTCAAAAACGAATACCGCGAAGTCCTCCAAACCAAAGAGGTACGCGAAAAGGATTTTGACATTGCCAATTTCCTGAATGTGCTTGAGCCTTATTACAGGGGCGGCGAATATGATTACCTGCTGAACTCCGATAAAGAGTTGGATTTGCTCGGTAAACGTTTCATTGTCTTTGAAATAGATGCGATCAAAGACCACAAAATCCTGTTTCCCATCGTCACCATCATTATCATGGAGGTCTTTATCAACAAAATGAGACGGTTAAAGGGTATACGGAAGATGATATTGATAGAGGAGGCATGGAAGGCAATCGCCAAAGAGGGTATGGCAGAGTATATTAAGTACCTCTATAAAACCGTCCGGAAATTTTTCGGCGAGGCGATTGTCGTAACGCAGGAAGTGGACGATATTATCGCTTCGCCTGTCGTAAAGGAATCCATCATTAACAATGCGGACTGTAAAATCCTGTTAGACCAGCGTAAATACATGAACAAGTTCGATTCTATTCAGGCTTTACTTGGATTGACCGACAAGGAACGGGGGCAAATCCTTTCCATCAACATGGCGAACGACATGAGCCGGAAATACAAAGAAGTGTGGATTGGTTTGGGCGGCGTACAGAGTGCGGTTTATGCCACAGAAGTCAGTGTGGAAGAGTATTTTGCATACACGACCGAAGAAACGGAAAAGCTGGAACTGATGCGGCTTGCCGACAAGTTGGATGGGAATATGGAGCTGGCTATTAAACAAATAGCGGAAAAAATTAAAAGTTAAAAACTAAAAACTAACAATTCGACTCGGTCATTGAGCGAAGCCGAAATGTCGCTCAATGACCGGAGTTGAATAATTTGAAAGTATAAACAATTAAAAATTAAAAGAGTATGAAAAAAACAGTTTTATTTATGAGTATGGTGCTTGTAAGTTTTACGGCACAGGTGAGGGCGCAGTTTATTACGATTGACCCTGCGCATATCGTTGCCAGCATCGTTAATACGGCAAGTGAAATCGTACAGACATCATCGACGGTTTCCAACGTAGTATCGAACTGGAAAGAAGTAAAAAAAGTTTACGACCAGGGCAAGGAATATTATGACATGTTAAAGTCTGTAAATAATCTTGTTCAGGATGCTAAAAAAGTCCGCGATGCCTTCCTTTTAGTGGGTGAGATAGGTGATATCTACGTAAACAGTTATGGGAAAATGCTGTCCGATCCGCATTTTCGGTACGAGGAATTAGTGGCTATTTCCAATGGGTATGGCATATTGCT
>JAIRJR010000111.1 GCA_031260575.1 Tannerella sp. | reverse complement strand
ATGCGGACTGATTGTCTAGGTGATGCCTGCAAAACGGGCGTGCTCCTTGATGACATAAAAAACCATGACCCGCGACAGGCCTGCGCCCCGTTGATTGAGGAAAAGGATATCTTCGAATCCTTTCCGGGCGGTAATCTGCCGGCGGCTGAAGAGGTAATTCCTGATTTCATGGATGGCGGTTTGTGAGATGGGAACAAGCCGTTGTTTCTTTCCTTTGCCTTCGACACGGATAAATTCCTCGTCGAAATAGATGTCCGGGTATTTTAAGTTGATCAGTTCGGAGACGCGTAGGCCGCAACTGTAGAGTACTTCGAGCATCGCACGGTTGCGCTGTCCGGCCGGAAGCGATAAATCAATCGCATTGAGTATCCGGTTGACCTCTTCGACCGATAACACCTCCGGCAGCTTCAATCCGGTCTTAGGCGATTCCAGCAATTCGGTCGGGTCGGTTTGCACGAAATCTTCCAAAAGCAAAAAACGGTAAAACGACTTGATGCCTGAAATGATTCGGGCTAAAGAGCGGGGCGAAATACCCCGGTCATACAGTTGGGCGATCAATTGTTGCAAGTCTGCATAACGGATTTGGAGGATGCTTAACCCTTCCATCTCAACAAATTGAAATAATTTATTCAAATCGTCGAGGTAAGCTTCGATCGTATTGGGTGATAACCCTTTCTCCAAACGAAGCCAAGTCTTATATTTAACAATATAAGTGTTATCCATTTGACATTGTGTGTGGTGCAAAAGTACTATTTTTTCAATATTACAGAAAATATTTAAGTATAAAAAATAGGTCATTCAAAAAAAAAATGTATTTTTGCAGCTTCAAAAAAATAATAAATACACCAAGCGATGAAATCTGAGTCAATTTTAGCTGCGTTAGAAGCAAAACACCCCGGTGAAAATGAATATTTACAGGCGGTAAAAGAGGTTTTGCTCTCCATTGAAGATGTTTATAACCTTCATCCCGAATTTGAAAAGTGTAAAATTATTGAACGGTTGGTCGAACCCGACCGTATATTTATTTTCCGCGTTCCCTGGGTCGATGATAACGGAAATGTACAGGTAAATTTAGGGTATCGCGTACAATATAATAATGCAATAGGCCCGTATAAAGGCGGGATGCGTTTCCATCCTTCTGTCAATTTATCCATCCTTAAATTTTTGGGATTCGAACAGACGTTAAAAAATGCACTGACTACCCTGCCTATGGGCGGCGGTAAGGGAGGGGCGGATTTTTCGCCCAAAGGTAAAAGCGATACGGAGATCATGCGTTTCTGCCAGTCGTTGATGACCGAACTATGGAAAAACCTCGGTCCGCATACCGATGTCCCCGCCGGCGATATCGGAGTAGGGGCGCGTGAAGTAGGCTATATGTTTGGCATGTACAAAAAACTGACCCATGAACATTCGGGCACCTTTACAGGGAAAGGAAGGGACTTCGGAGGATCCATCTTGCGTCCCGAAGCAACCGGTTTTGGTGGATTATATTTTGTGGATCAGATGCTTAAAATACATGGCATGGACATCAAGGGCAAAACGGTCGCACTATCGGGTTTCGGGAATGTGGCTTGGGGCGCTGCCATCAAAGCCAACCAGTTGGGAGCGAAAGTGGTTACTTTGTCCGGTCCCGACGGTTATGTATACGATCCCGAAGGGGTATCGGGTGAAAAAATCGACTATCTATTGGAATTGCGCAATAGCGGCAACGATATTGTGGCGCCCTACGCCAACCAATATCCCGAAGCTACCTTCTTTGCCGGCAAACGTCCCTGGGAACAGAAAGTGGATATTGCTTTGCCTTGTGCTACACAAAATGAGTTGAACGTTGAAGACGCCCGCAAATTGATCGCAAACAAGACCCTCATTGTGGCAGAGTTATCCAATATGGGCTGTACGTCAGAAGCTGTCGACTTGTTGATCGAACATCAATGTCTTTATGCGCCCGGAAAAGCCGTAAATGCAGGTGGCGTAGCTACATCGGGGCTTGAAATGTCGCAAAATGCCTCGCATATTTCCTGGACACCCGAAGAGGTTGATACCCGACTACATCAAATCATGAACAACATTCACGATCAATGTGTGATCCACGGGAAAGAAAACGGCTATATCAATTATGTGAAAGGCGCCAATATCGCCGGATTCATGAAGGTTGCGAGCGCCATGATGGCGCAAGGAGTCATCTAATATCAAACGTTCCGGTTTTCAGCCGGAACGTTTTACTTTTCCGGGATTCTTTTGAATATAATCTTTCCATCCCGAATACGACTTGGGAATGGCCGGTCGGTTTGTTTGCAGAAAATGGCAAAAAGCGACGGCTAATCCATCGGTAGCATCCAGCTGTTGCAACATATTCTCATCGGGGATATGTAATATGTGTTTCAACATACCGGCAACTTGTTCTTTGGCTGCTTGTCCATTTCCTGTGATCGCCATTTTTACTTTTAGCGGCGCATATTCGAAGATGGGAAGGTCGCGGTTGAGCGCCGCCGTAATGGCAGCGCCCTGCGCCCTCCCCAATTTGAGCATACTCTGCACATTTTTCCCGAAAAACGGCGCTTCGATTGCCAACTCACCGGGATGATATTCGTCAATCAGCGAAAGCACACGTTCATGGATGCGACGAAGGCGAAGGTAATGGTCGTCGTATTTGTTCAGTTGCAATACACCCATACTACCCATATGGGGCTTATTGCCTTCAATCAACAAGATACCGTATCCCATGATGATGGTTCCGGGATCGATCCCCAATATGACCCGGTCGGTTGTCATTTATTTCTTCAACAGGTCGCGAATCTCTGTCAATAGCTCTTCCTGCTTGGTAGGGGCGGGGTCATCATCTTTCTTTCTGAACAGGGTATTAATCGCTTTGATCATTAGGAAAATCGAGAATGCAATGATGGTAAAGTCGATTACGGTTTGGATAAAATTACCGATATTCAAAGTGACAGCCGGCTTTGTTACTTCCCCTGCCGTCAGAACCGCTTCATGTAAGATGATTTTCCATTCGGTAAAGTTGATGCCTCCAATCAACATCCCAATGGGAGGCATGAGCACATCGGCCACTAACGACGAAATAATTTTCCCGAAAGCGCCGCCAATAATAACCCCCACAGCCATATCCAGCACATTGCCCCGCATGGCGAAGGTTTTAAATTCATTAATCAATTTCATGTGTACAATATTTTAATATTAAACATGGTACAAATATACAACTTTATCTTTTATTTTGAAAAAAGTGTTTCATTTCGGTTGCACAATCTTCTTCCAATACTCCACTTTTAACAATGGTTTTAGGGTGCAGGGCATCCGGGGCAAACGACCGGTAGCCCTTTTTTTCATCGGAAGCGCCAAATACCAATGTAGGGATTTGCGCCCATCCGATGGCTCCGGCACACATCACGCAAGGCTCGACCGTCACATACAACGTGCAATCTGTCAGATATTTTGCACCCAACGATTCCGTTGCAGCGGTTATGGCCAACATTTCCGCATGGGCGGTGGGGTCGTTCAACCGTTCGGTCAGGTTATGCGTGCGTGATAGGATCTTGCCGTTACAAACCATCACGGCACCCACAGGCACTTCGCCTTCAGCCGCTGCACGACGGGCTTCGATCAAGGCTTGTTGCATGTAATGGACGTCGGTGGGAAGAAACATGGGGAAAGTTGAAAGTTAAAAGTTAAAAACTAAAAGCTGAAAGCTGAAAGCTAAAAGCTAAAAGCTAAAAAAAAACCGTAAAATTATAAAAAAATGTGTTATTTGCATCTCTCACAATCTTACGGTCTTACGGTCTTACAGTCTTACGGTCTTACGGTCTTACAGTCTTACTGTCTTACGATCTTACAGTCTTACTGTCTTACGTTCTTACGATCTGTTAAGTACGTTTATACAATCAGTTCCCACCCCGGTTCATACGTACGTCCCCATAATGCTTGCGCTTCGGGGCTGTTGAGGATATGACCGTTGGAGGGATCGCAAGTCAATCGTTGACCTGTGCGCCACGCGATATTTCCGAGCTGAACCAAAGTTGTACTTTTGTGCAATTCGGCAACATCCGCATTCGGGCGTTTGTTGTTCTTGATGCAATCCAGGAAATTGTTGATATGCAACGCATCCATGCCCACGTTCGGGCTTGAAGTATCGCGGCCATCAATCACAGTCTTCGAATCAACTTCTTTGACAACATTGTTCCTTTGGTCTAAAATGCGGTATCCGTCGTGGCCTGTTTCCAATGCGCCGGTTTCGCCATAGAATATCACGCCTCTGTCTCGGCCTTCGGAATTAACTGAATTACAACTTCTTCCTTCCCAAGTGACCAAACAGTCTTTTCCAAATTGAAGGTTGATAATCTGTGTGTCCGGACATTCCCAATCGTCGTGGAAAGCGAAACGATAGCCTTCGGAACTGACCTGTGTCGGGAAATCGACTCCCAAGCCCCAACGAACCACATCCATCTCGTGCGTGCCGTTGTTTAACGCTTCGCCCGTTCCCCAATGCCAGAACCAGTGCCAGTTGTAGTGAATCAGGTTGTCCTGGTACGAACGCCGGGGCGCCGGGCCTTGCCACAAATCAAAATCAAGGTTGGGCGGTACGGCAACCTTCTTCCCGAATCCGATTGAAACACGCCGGTTCGTATACCAGCACCTGGCAAAATAAACCCGTCCGATAACGCCGTTTTGCAATTCTTTAATCCCATTTTGAATATTGACGCAGGAACG
>JAIRJR010000095.1 GCA_031260575.1 Tannerella sp. | reverse complement strand
ACAGTACGGTTGTGTATCTCGAAAAATTATACGCCTTGCGCGATACGCTTCACAACCGGCAAACCTATCAAACGATACACGACCTGAAAATCGCCTACGAAACCGAAAAAAAAGAAATCGAAATAGAACGGCAACAAAATATCATTGCCCGTCAAAACGCACAGCGTAACTTATTTGTTGTGAGCGTGATTGTTTTGGTTGTTTTCCTTGCGCTGCTGTGGCACATGCTTCGACTTCGCACCAAGCGTAACCGCGCCCTTGCCGAAACGAACGCCACCAAAGACAAGTTTTTCAACATCATTTCGCACGACCTGAAAAACCCTGCCGTTGCACAACGCGATGCCATACAACTGTTGGTAAACAGCGCCGGCCTGTGGGATGCCGACGCCCTGACGGTCTACTATAAGCAACTTCTGAAATCAGCCGACGGACAGGTCGAACTTCTTTTTAACCTGCTGCGCTGGGCGCAACTGCAAACCGGACGAATGATTTACACACCCGTCGTCATCAACCTTTCGGCGCTTTTCCGCACAGAAATCGCTTTGATTAATAAAATTCCCGAAAACAAAGGGATAACGCTTACCGTCGAAATGCCCGACGACGCGCCGGTTACAGGCGACGGCAACATGCTTGCCGTCGTCGTGCGCAATCTGCTGACCAATGCCTTCAAATTTACCCCGTCGGGCGGTACAGTTACGCTATCTGTTGAACCGGCCCCCTCCAACTCCCCCAAAGGGGGAGGGAATTCCCCTCCTTTGGAGGGGTTAGGGGAGGCTTACACCGTTTCCGTCAGCGATACCGGTGTGGGTATGAACCGCGAACAGGTAGAGGCGTGGCGCATTTCGACACTTCGACCACGCTCAGTGACCACTCCGCTCAATGACCGCGCCGCGTCTCTGCAACGCATGAACGCCGTACTTTCCAGCAAAGGAACTGCAGGAGAACAAGGAACCGGGTTGGGTTTAATCGTTTGCAAAGAATTTCTCGAAAAGCACGGCAGCGAACTGCATGTAGAAAGTGAGGAAGGAAAAGGGAGCAGGTTTTGGTTTATAATTTAATTGAGAATCCCCTGTCTGTGAAATTCACCTAAACCTCCTTGCAGACCTTGAAAAAAACGAATAGAAACTCCTTAATAAATTGCTGCCACCAAAATAATCATTACCTTTGCACGAGGGTTCTTTCAGTGGATTTTGTTGAAAAACAAACAGATGGATACATTTATAACCGACGATTTTCAAATATTTATTAAGCCTGTGGGGGCGCGGTGCAATCTCCGGTGCAGATACTGCTATTATTTGGATAAAGGGGGTGTTTGCGGGGCGGAATGCCAAAATGTGATGGACGATGCGACATTGGAAAAATACATCAAACATCATTATTCGGCATCAACAAGCGATACGGTTTTGTTTACCTGGCACGGTGGCGAGCCGTTACTCGCCGGAATTGATTTTTATCAAAAAGCGCTATTTTTTCAAGAGAAGTATCTTCCCCAAGGGAAAATGTTCAGGAACGGGATTCAGACGAACGGGACATTGATAACCAATGAATGGTGTGTTTTTTTGGCAGAACACGGGTTTACAGTCGGGATAAGCCTTGACGGGATGGAAGCCTTACATAACTCCATGCGGTTTTTCAAAAATGGAAAGGGAAGTTTTGAAAAGACGATAAGGGGGCATGGTTTGCTTCAGGCGTATGGCATAAATCCCGAAATACTCTGTGTGGTAAATTCTTGTAATGTATACTATCCCTTAGCTGTTTATGATTTTTTCAAGATGCTCGGCGCCCGCTATATCTCATTTCTTCCCCTGGTCGGGAGAAGAGATGATTTTTCGGACGAAACCACCCAAGAATCAGTTCCTGCACTTGAGTTTGGCCTTTTTCTGATTTCCATCTTTGATGAATGGGTCGGAAAAGACAGTGGTGAGGTCAAAATTCAGATTTTTGAAGAAGCATTGCGGACGGCTTGTCATCAGGCACATTCGCTTTGTATCTTCAGGGAAGAATGCGGAGGCGTTCCCGTTGTCGAGCGTAACGGCAACTTGTATCCATGCGATCATTTCGTAGAAGAAGAACGACTTATCGGAAATATCCATGAACAATCGTTGAAATATCTATTAAATCATCCGGCACAAAAAGCCTTTGGAAAGAACAAACAGCAGACATTACCACAATATTGTAACCAATGCGAAGTCAAGGAGATGTGCAACGGAGAATGTCCCAAGAACAGATTTTTGACTTCGCCTGATGAAAGAAACGACAACGCGACCCCCACTGCCGAACATCGGTTAAACTACCTCTGTGAAGGCTATCAACTTTTTTTCAATCACTGCAAACCATTTATCCAAGCGGTTAGTGATCAGTGGTTAATGGAAAATAATCGTCGTTGAGAGTTTCTAAGTGGTTATAGCCGGGAAGTTATCGATTGGGTAGGAAGGGCAGTATTTTATATCCATATTTATTTTTTTTTGATAAACCCTTTGTTTAATAAAAATTTCGACTAATTTTACCGCAAGTTTTTATCATAATAAATTTAATTATTTATGAATACACTTAAAGGGTCGGGTATAAGTCTCTTGGATTTCAACTAAAATAGTTACTGTCATGTATGTTCGTAAGAAAAAAAATAAAAGCGGCACGACAAGTGTCTATGTGGTTGATCAAAATAGAGGCATCTATACATTGACCAAAAGTTTCGGTGTGGGTAGCACCCAAGCGGAAGTTGAACTTTTGGAACAGAGGGCAAATCAATATGTTCGAGAAGCCACCGGCAAATCCCTTTCATTGTTCGAACAGGAGACGGACAGTTTTCCCAATGATTTTATTTCGACCCTTTCAGACAAACAATTACAGGAAGTCGCACCTGAATTATTCTACGGAAGGATATACGACAAAATCGGTTACGGAAGGCTGCAAAATGAGATGTTCCGACTGTTGGTTATTACAAGGCTTCTGTCGCCCGACAATAAGTTGAAAACAATCGATTATTTGCAACGCTACATCGGTGCAAACTATGGCGTCAACAGCATCTACCGTTTCTTAGATAACCTCTGTTACCGAAAAAAGGAAAAACGGATTGTCTCCGGAAAAGACATCAAACGGAAAGTCGAAGAGATTGCATTTGCCTATACTCAAAAAACGCTCCATAGACGAATTGAAAAAGTTTTTTGCCACCTGATGCCTCTGCATTTTGATGCCGGAAAAGAAGTTGGCTTCCGTAAATCCGTTTCGTCTAAAAGTAAACCCAATGCCATGTCCCAACTATACCTGGGCATACTGACGACTTCGGACGGATACCCGATCGGATTCGAATTGTTTGATGAAAGTTTGTTGCAAAATCATTCGTTCATGCCTGCCATCCAACAATTGTGTAAGCGTTTCGACTTGTCCGATCCTGTTATCGTTTTTGATACCATCCAATTATCAAAAAACAATTTCAACATCTCAGATCATGGACACAGTGAATATATCTCGGAGACAGATCCAAAAAACGAAATAGCGGATATTCGCCGGAATATTTTAGATTTGAGATTGAAAGAAGGAAATGCGGCTGTTATTCAAAGAGATAAAGATTGTCGTCTGATTATTTCAAAATCCGCACAGCTTGCTGCCATCGACCGGCTCAAGAGAGAACGTGGTTTGTTGCGCCTGCAAAAGAAAATAGAAGGAGGGAAGGCTACGCCTGCCAATATCAATCACAGAGGATTCAATAAGTATCTAAAGTTGAAAGGAAAGACGAAAGTCGCCATTGACAGGGAAAAATGCAAAGCCGATGCGGCGTGGGATGGGATAAAAGGATATATCACCAATACGATGTGTCATCAAGACGAAATCATCGAGGGGGCCAATCTTTTCCGGTTTATCAATCAGTCATTTTACATGAACAGGCAGGATTTGAGTTTTCGACCTGTATACCACCCTATCCAAAACCGTATCGAAGCACAAACCTGTATTTATTTTGTTGCTTACGTCATCATGGTGGAATTGGAAAGATTGCTGAACCTATCGGGTTCGGATTTTACTTTAAAGCAAGCTCAGGAAATGATCTCTCAAAACCCGAAGACCATCTTAAACCTTAACCCGCCGTTGGGTGTCCCGATGTGATCGCGGTAAGACAATCGCCAGACATAGTCGATCCGTATCAGTTTAAAAACATTTTCAATACCTGCGCCGATTTCCATATACGGTTTATCACCCATCATATAGGTTGTGGAGGGAAATTGGTACAACCCAACCCCATTCTTATCGGGGTTATTCCTGTCGCTCAAGTCGCCATACCATCCGCGGAAAGAAACCACTTCGCGGAGTTGAAGTTTCTTAATCAAAGGCAAACGATTAAACAGCAAGCCATTTAAGTGGTAAGTCGTTTCCCATGACACATAGCGATCGTGGATAAATTCCATCGGATCCATCAATGGAAATGATTCTTCTTCGACACTGTACGAAAGATTGGCATTGGGAATATGTAATAAAGGATAAGGCACACGATCCCAGACCTTACCGGCCTGTCCGTAGATATCTATATATCCGAAAGGTGAAAGCCAAAAGCGTTTCCGAACACCCAAATCCGTCTTGTTATAGTTGTGATCGGTACCCAATATGCCTTTACGTGCCATGGTATGCTTTAGCGTGATAATCGGGGCATCCAACGTGATCGGATAGCGGTAGTTGCGTGACTGATAAAACTTCTCATTCGGCGCCCAGCGAACAAAAAACACCAATTGCGCCGAAGTGTAATGATCTGCCGTCAGGGTGGTTCCATCGGCTTGAATCATCGAAAACGGCACATCGGGCGTTGCCCATTCTTTCTGATGGCGGAGCATAACGCTATATGCGAAACCTTTATAATTTTCATGATAATAACTAAGTTCTGCCGACTGCATATAGGTTAGCAGATTGTTAACGCGGCGCTTGGGCATCATAAACACATTGTCGGGGTTGGTATACATGTACTGCTGCCCGATCTGATTGATATCATATTTATACTCAGCGCGGAGATAATGAAAAGGATATTCTTTGCGGAATGACCGTTTCTTGTTCAATGAGTATTCGAATATCGCATCGCCTTTTAGTTTTTGGTCTTTAAAACCGTATGCCATATATCCATCAAGAAATAGTTGGTCGCTCAGATTCACTGTGGTCGTTCCTCCGGTGCGCAAACGAAACCCCTCCAAAGCATTTCCACTGAAAAATGTATTTACAGGTCCGATCTCAAATTTACTATGCGTATCCGATGTCTGGATATAGCCGTTTATAAATGCGTTAAGGGCTTTTTCAGTCCAGTAAAACGCAGGCACTTCGCGCAATTGCGCCATCATCCTTTCTACAGATGTCGCTTGAATCTCGCTCGATCCTTCACGGGCGTTATTCCAAAAATCTTCCGTCTGACGACGCGCCCCTTCCGATTCCATTGCCGGATTCCTTTCCGCAAAAATGGCGCTATTTACCGGCATCTCAAACGAATGATTACGGTATAAGGCAACACGGCGGGCATAAGTCCCGCTTTGATTTTTGCTCATTTTAAACGTCATGACCATATCATTTTTCGTCAATATCCGTGTACTATCTGTCGAAGTTCGCATAAACTCTTGTAATATAGACATTTCACCAACGAAATTCAGGTTGATGTCCCGCGGTGTATTCAGTATGGCTTTTTTGATAAAATAAGTTGAATCCAATGTGACATATAAATGACCTACAAATCCGAACGATTCCGAGTTGAATGGAGCAAAACCGAGATCCATACATAATTCGTTGTCTATCTCTAAAGTATCTAAAATATAATACCTGTAATATATCGGACCGATAGATGACAACGGGCTGACAAAACGGTTCAGAAACAGCGGGATATTATCCTGAAATATATCTACATCCTTAAATGATTCGCCAATAAACTGCTTGATGTTGTCTTCGGCAAACAACTCAAACAGGCCGGCGCTCGTATATCCTTGAACCACCTTTCGCTCTGCTTGCGGAGACTTCCGGAAATAATAATTTTCGATGGTTTCTTCGTTGTATATGGGTAGGACTGTACGGCCTCTAACCGAGGTGGAATCGACATAATCAAGTACAAAATCAAACTTCCTGTACATCCAATTTTGACGCGCTTTTTCCACATCAAAATCATCGAATGCGAAAGTGCGTTGTTCGTACATATTATAACTGTAATAGTCGTGGAGTTTCGGGTTGTGTAAGTCCCTCCGAGAGATCACATTTTGTACAAATTCAACCGCCGGATTTTCTCTTCTCGAGTATCGTTCGCGTCCGGGTCGGATGATCAATTCATCTAATTGGTACGAAATGGGTTCCAACAAGATGTCCAGTCTGTTCGACCCTCTTCTCAAAGGGATAAATTTTGTTTCGAATCCGACGTAAGAGACAACGAGCATCAAGCTGTCGGACGTTGCCCTAAAGGAAAAAGATCCGTCATCTTTTGTATTTACGCCGATCGAAGTGCCCTTTAGGGCGACAGCAACAAAAGGCAGGGCTTCTTTGGTTATTGAATCTCTTACAAACCCGTCTACCTGTATTGTATTCTGCCCTAAAAGATTCCCATTTGCCAATACAACAAGGGAAAACAATACAGATAAAAGTAATCTAAGCCTCATCCTTCTTATATTCTCACTTCAAAAAACGCGACAAAGGTCGTTTTTTTTTTTCAATTGACAAAAAGCAAGAAACTGTTTTGGCCGGTTCATAAAATTTCACCTATTTCACCCAACGTACGTACCTGAAATGTAGGGACGATTCTCTTGCAGAAATGGTTATCAGGGTTATACCATAACTGGTCGATTTTAGCATGGTAGGCGCCTTCGATATCTGCTTCTAAACAGTCGCCGATCATCAACGATTCGTTCCGGCGTGAGTTTGTGTTTGTTAATGCAAAGTCAAATATCTCTTTATGAGGCTTCTGAATATTTGCATCTTCGGAAAGGATCACTTTCTCGAAATAACAAGCCAAATTGGAATTTTGTAGTTTTAAGGCTTGTATTTCGCGAAACCCGTTTGATAAAATAAATAATCGGTAAAAAGGATATAAATATTCAAGCAGTTCGATCGCGCCCGGAATTAGTTTTGTTTTTGTCGCGGTACGTTGCAGAAAATCGTGGTTAAGTCTGAGAACAAACACATTGTCTTCGATTCCCATTGGCCGGAGCACATATAAAAAACGTTCAAGAATCAGTGTTTGGCGGTCGATTTCGTGATTGCGATATTTTCCCCAAAGCTTCATATTATGAGGCATATAGAACCGGTAGAATGTCTCGAATGAATCGTAATGCCGGTCGAAAGCATAATCGGCAAAGATTTCTTCAAGACATTCCCTGTTGTTGTGATTCGTATCCCATAACGTATCGTCCAAATCGAAGAAGATGGATTTGTACCTTGTGTTCATCCCACTTCGACCACTAAATAGCGGCCCAGGCTCCAGAATAACGCAGGTTCAAGAATAACCAATTTCAGATTGCCGTTTGGATCTTTAGATAAAGTATACGAATTGTTCGGATGATTGGAATGAACTTTTGCTTTGCGATCAAAAAGCTGGATTTCGGCTACTTCTCTGAGGTCAATTTGAATAAAATAATCTCTGTTGAAATTTCCCTGCAAGGCTTTTGTCCTCGAAAAAAGTCCTCCTCCGGTTATAATATGCTGGTCTCTTAGTTCTTTTCTTGTTCCGT
>JAIRJR010000082.1 GCA_031260575.1 Tannerella sp. | reverse complement strand
GTTCACTACAATGACGGAATGCGTAAACTTGAGTACATCATCCAATATCTGGGATAACGTTTTTTCATTGTTATACGTCGGAATGACCACACAAAACCGGTGTTGGTCGAACCGGTCTTGCAATGCAGGCTGTTTCGCCGCTCCTGTATCCTTTAATACAAGATTTGCCTTACAGAAAACTACTTTTTCATTGCTGATAATTGCAGTCATGGATAGCGTGCCGTTTTCATCTTTTGCACAAGAAAGGCGGGCGTCTATCTCTTTGTTTTCTATTGGGTTTATTGCGACTAAAAACTTGACATTCTTCACGCCGGCGATAAAGAACGAGGTCGAATAATGTGTTTCGGCAAGCTCTTTGAGCATTTGCACGATACAAGCGCCCGGCGTAATCGGATTTCCCTTGAAATGAGCCCGGTAGATCGGGTGTCCGGCATTGAGCGACAAGCGATAAACCCATTCATTGTCATCGCCGGTTTTATGTATTATGCTAAAAAAATCATGGATCAACATCATTCCGGTATTTTATTCAGCGAATATACAATCTTACGTTTTAGATTATTCAATGTCAAGCTATTGTCAGGTCTTCGGACGATGGATTTGTTTTTCTTTAAAGCAACGACCAAAGCGCCGTTTTGTTCGGTGCGCATCGTTTTCGATTGAAAAGCAACGTCCGGATTATCAATCTCAAAGAGAAAATGGAGGTCACCGGCAATTGTCCTGCGGATATACCATTTATTCAATATGGATATCGTATTCAGCAATTCACATTTCCTTGGTGTTACGATAAAGTCGAACGCTTTGACGCCAAATTCATTGATCAAAGTCCCCCGCCAAACTTCGTCGTTTTTTCGAAGCATACACATGCCTGTTATTGTATTTTCCTTAAACCGGATGCTGACTTGATAGCGGTTCATATTTTCAGGGTCGCGCAATTGTTCTGTCCATAGACGGCTGTTTTCCAACGAAATGCGTGCGCTCCGGTTTTCCACTGCAGTAGTGGCGCAGCCGGTAAATAACAGAATCAGACTACTTACGAGAAAATATTTCATCATTGATCGTCGTGTTTGTTTGCATATTTTTTAAAAGGATCAATGTTTTATCGCCCCCTTTTTCCACCAATTCAACGTGTTGAATACGGCTATCGGATTTATTAACAAACAATTGTATTTGGTCGTATAGATCTTTTACTTCTTTTTTCAAGGGAGTCAGTGTGATCCTGTAATCGTTATTCCCGACAACGAACTGTGCTGTAAAATCGGGCGAGTCAATCAGCCCTGCTCCACTTACTCCGCCAATGATGATATCACTCATACTGCTAAACAGTTTGCTCGAATTTGCCCGAACGGTGGTTTGATTATTTCCCGTGTCCATTAAGATGTTTTTTCCGTCCATTGCAAAGATAAATGCGATTGGCTTTGTATATTCCCAGCGAATTTTGTTGGGTTGTTTGTAGAACATTTTTCCTTCCCAAACAACTTTATCATTCATAAACGATAATTCTTTTTCTTGTGTAAAAACGCATTGCATCGTTTTCATCGCATTCGACGCCTGTGTGATTTTTTCGATGATTTCCTTTTTTTGAGATTCCGTTGCAACCCGGTAAGATGGTTGTGCATAAAGTGTTACAAAAAATAACCAACCATATACAATATACATTGACTTATTCATCGCGGATCTGATTTATACTTTTTTCGCAACAAAAGTAGAAGAAATTATTGTTTCATCCAAATAAGTTGTACCTTTGCACCGTTTTTCGAGAAAAGAATGATTGTGGGAAAGTTTGATGCATATAAGGTCGATTTCAGGACTATTGACCGGGCAGAAGTTCGGAGTTATAACTATTTACTTGATAATAAATTTTTTATTGATATTGATGGGTCTGAAGTCCAAAAAGGAAAAGTCAATGTTGTGCTCAAAGTAGAGCATAAAGCTGCATCGTTCGAATTGTTGTTTCACACAAGCGGCGTGGTCTATGTTTCGTGCGACCGTTGTTTGGACGACATGGAAATGCCGGTTGAAACCGTCAACCGTCTTATTGTAAAGCTTGGAAAAGAATATGCGGAAGAAAGTGATGAGGTATTGGTGATTTCGGAAGATGACGGTACGCTTAATCTGGCTTGGTTTCTGTATGAATTTGTGGCATTGGCCATTCCGATGAAACATGTGCATCCGCCGGGAAAGTGTAATAAATCCATGACTTCGAAATTGAAAAAACATTCTGCCAGACGCTCCAACGATGAAGATACCGACGGTTACGGAATGGATGATATGATGCAGACAGATGACGAGCCTGACATGTCGGGAACCGATCCGCGCTGGGACGCTCTCAAAGAACTGATTTAAAAAAATTTAAAAACAAAATAATTATGGCACATCCTAAAAGAAGACAAGGAAAAGCGAGAACAGGTAAGAGAAGATCGCACGATCATGCTGTTACTCCCACATTAGCCGTATGCCCGAATTGCAGCGCATGGCATGTATATCACACCGTTTGTAACGAATGTGGCTATTACCGTGGTAAATTGGCAATTGTAAAAGACACAGCGGTATAAGAATTTAAAAATCAAAAATCAAAAATCAAAGTTTAAGGTTTAAGGTTTGAAAAACCTGCCTTATGGATCGCAGGACATCTTCCTGCACATAGCTTTCGGCTATTTTTTTTATTTCATAAATGTAGACAAAATGAATGCGGTTATTACAGGGCTTGAGGCTTATGTCCCGGAAGATATTCTTACGAATGAGGATATTTCCGAAATGGTAGATACGACGGATGAGTGGATTACAACACGCGTTGGCATCAAAGAGCGGCGAATACTGAAAGATAAGAATCTGGGTGTATCGTTTATGGGGATTCAGGCTGTCAACAAGTTGTTTCAAAAAAAGGGAATCACCCCTGAATCCATCGATGGAATCGTGTGTGCAACCACAACGGGAGATTATCACCTTCCCAGTACAGCATCAATCATTGCCTGGCAAACGGGTTGTATCAACGCATTTGCATTCGATATGCAAGCAGCGTGTGCAGGATTTGTTTATGGATTGGAAACGGCATGCAATTTTATTCGATCGGGGCGTTATCAACGAATCCTGCTTGTTGCCGGTGATAAAATGACTTCCATTACCGACTATACCGACCGCACAACATGCCCACTCTTTGGCGATGGGTGCGGAGTGCTTTTGCTCGAACCAACAGAAGAGCCTTATGGGTTGATTGATACCATCCTGCGTTCAGATGGCAGTGGATTGCCTTTCTTACACATGAAAGCCGGTGGGTCTGTCAGAATACCTTCGTACGAGACAATCGACAATCGTGAACATTACGTATATCAGGAAGGGAAGTCGGTTTTCAAACGTGCGGTTACGGATATGGCGCATGTGGCGATGGAACTCGTCGAACGCAACGGATTGAAAAAAGAAGATATCGACTGGGTGGTGCCGCATCAGGCTAATTTACGCATTGTCGATGCCGTCATCAATAATCTGGAAGGAGATATCAACAAAGTGATGATCAATATCCAAAAATACGGAAACACAAGTTCGGCAACCATACCGCTTTGTCTGTGGGAATGGGAAGACAGACTGAAGAAAGGGGATTATCTGCTTACAGCTGCTTTTGGAGCCGGCTACACGTGGGGTTCAAATTTGCTGAAATGGGGATATGATGGTAAACAAACATAAGTCGGGGTTTGTCAATATTATCGGCAATCCGAATGTGGGCAAGTCGACTTTGATGAACCGGTTGGTCGGGGAGCGAATCTCAATTATCACTTCCAAATCGCAAACTACACGTCATCGCATTCTGGGTATTGTCAACACCGATGATATGCAGATCGTCTATTCCGATACTCCGGGCGTATTGCAACCCAATGATAAACTGCAGCAATCCATGCTGAGCTACTCACAGTCGGCATTGAATGATGCCGATATCTTGCTTTATGTGACCGACACCGTCGAGAAGTTTACTAAAAATGAGGTTTTTCTGCAAAAGGTACGGCAGACGAAATGCCCTGTACTTTTGCTGATCAACAAAATAGATCTGATCGACCAACTTGCGTTGGAGCGATTGGTAGAGCAATGGCACGAACTACTGCCTGATGCAGAGATTATCCCCATCGCTGCTTTGTCAAAATTCAATATCGAACCTGTCAAAAAGCGTATCATCGAATTGCTGCCGGATTCACCCCCTTATTTTGAAAAAGATGCCATGACAGACCGTCCGGCACGCTTTTTCGTGACTGAAATAATCCGCGAGAAAATCTTATTGTACTATCAGAAAGAAATTCCTTATGCGACAGAAGTGGTGGTCGAAATGTTCCAAGAAGCAGCCGGAAAGATTCATATCAAGGTAGTTATCATTGTTGAACGAGACACGCAAAAAGGGATTCTCATCGGACATCAAGGACAGACTTTGAAAAAAGTAGGAACGATGGCTCGCAAAGATCTCGAACTGTTCTTTGAAAAAAAGATTTTCTTGGAAATGTTTGTTAAAGTCGAAAAAGACTGGCGCAACCGCGATAATATGCTGAAAGCATTCGGATATCAAATCGGAGAATTATGATCGTAGCAATAGTCGGAAGACCCAATGTGGGCAAATCAACATTATTTAATCGCCTGACACAGACGCGCCGGGCAATCGTCGACAAAGAATCGGGAACAACCCGCGACCGTCATTACGGAAAAGTCGAATGGTGCGGCCATGAGTTTTCACTGATTGATACGGGAGGCTGGGTGGTCAATTCGGAAGATGTGTTCGAAGAAGAAATCAACAAACAAGTGCAAATCGCAGTGGAAGAAGCCGATATCGTCTTATTTGTTGTTGATATCATGAACGGCTTGACCGATTTGGACGATTCGGTTGCACACGTCATGCGACAAACAAAAAAACCGGTAATCGTGGTGGCTAACAAAGCCGATAATTATGAATCACATGCCTTATCGGCCGAATTTTACAGGCTTGGCTTGGGCGATCCGTTTTGTGTTTCTGCAATAAACGGCTCTTATACGGGTGATTTGCTCGACCAAATTGTATCACTCTTTTCAGGAAAAAAAACCGAAGAAGCTGAAGAGGAACTTCCCAAAATTGCGATTGTCGGGCGTCCAAATGTTGGAAAGTCTTCATTAATCAACGCATTTATCGGCGAGGAACGCTTTATTGTGACTGACATTGCAGGCACTACACGCGATTCCATCTATACAAAATACAATAAATTCGGATTGAATTTTTACTTGGTCGATACGGCCGGTATCCGCAAAAAAGGCAAAGTCGACGAAAACCTTGAATATTATTCCGTGATTCGCTCCATCCGGGCAATCGAAGGTTCTGATGTGTGCATACTGATGCTTGATGCCACAAAAGGTATTGAAAGCCAGGATTTGAATATTTTTTCGCTGATTCAGAAAAACCGGAAAGGGTTGGTTGTGTGCGTCAATAAATGGGATTTGATTGAAGACAAAAGCCCGCAGGTAATTAAGAGTTATACGACAGCGATTCGCGAACGGTTAGCGCCGTTTACCGACTTTCCGCTCTTTTTTATATCGGCATTGACCAAACAACGCATATTGAAAGTGTTGGAAGCCTGCAAAGAAGTTTACGATAACCGGAAGAGACGTGTCCCTACCGCCCGCTTGAACGAAACCATGCTTCCCATCATCGAAAAAACGCCTCCTCCCGCATGGAAAGGAAAATACATCAAAATCAAATATGTAACCCAATTGACCGATACTTATATCCCGGGATTTGTATTTTTCTGCAACCTGCCGCAATGGATCAAAGAACCCTACAAACGGTTCCTCGAAAACAAAATCCGCGAAAACTGGGACTTTAAAGGAACACCGATCAACATCATTATCAGGGAAAAATAGTTTGTTCCCCCTAAACGGACGCTTATGAAGCAAAACGACCGGAAAGAACGGCTGGGAGTGACATACTCAACAAATCCTGATTATCAATATCATTATCCGGAAGAAGCGGAAGAGGTAACGCTTCCGAAAGAGAAACAATTGTTGCGTATCGTCTTAGACAAACGAAACCGGGGCGGAAAAATTGTAACCCTGATAACAGGCTTCCGGGGAACAGATGACGACTTAACTGCGTTAGGGAAATTGCTAAAAGTCAAGTGTGGCGTGGGCGGAACGGCTAAAGACGGTGAAATCATTATACAAGGCGATTTCAGGCAAAAGGTGGCAGATATACTAACCAAAGAAGGATACTCCAAAATCAAAATCATCAAATAACATTCATTTTTTTAGTTATTCAGTTACTCTATTATTCAGTTACTTGAAATGCTAACTATCTACCGCGCATCAGCCGGAACCGGCAAGACTCACGTCCTGACGGGCGAATACCTGCAACTCTTGTTTTCGGGTGTCGATATCCATGCTAAAATCCTGTCCGTAACATTTACCAACAAGGCTTCCGACGAGATGAAAAGCAGGATTATCACCGAATTACACCGTCTATCCTCCGGCGAACCGTCCGTTTATCTTCCATCGTTGATGGCTAAACATCGAAAAACGGAAGAGGATATCCGCCGGCAGGCGCGCAACATCCTCATTCGTATCCTGCACGATTATTCAAGGTTTAACGTCAGTACCATCGACCATTTTTTCCAACAGACCATCCGCGCTTTCGTCCGCGAAACAGGCATTCACGGCAATTACCAAATTGAAATGGATAAAGACCTTGTCTTGGCCGAATCCATTGATAACTTGCTGGCCGGTTTAGACAGGAAAGAGAACAAGAAACTGCTCGAATGGCTGCTTCGTTTCAGCGAAGACAAAGTCGAAAAAGGCGAAAACTGGGAACTCCGCCATGAGATCAAAAAATTAGCCAACGAACTTTTTACGGAAAAATACAAATCATACAGCAACGAATTAGAAAAGGATATCGCCGATAAACAGGCGCTTACAGACTATCAAACTACCTTGTTTGCCATTATTCGCTCCACCGAGGCGGAAGCGAAACGCATCGGAGAAGAGGCGCTTTCGATCCTCAAAAGCAATCATCTATTACCCTCCGATTTTAAAGGGCAAACCCGCTCACCGCTGTTCTTCTTTGAACGGTTGTCGAAAGGCGCAATGAAAGAACCTTCGGACACATTCAAAAATCTGGCAGACAATGTGGAAGCCTGCTATATCCCCAAAACAAACCCACAAACAATCCACGCTATCGAAAACGCCTTTCATAACGGACTGAACGATTATATCCTGCGTACCGTTCACTTCTTCGACCGCCTGACAAACTACCATACAGCCAAAGAAATCATACACTACTACTACACGTTGGGCATACTAACGGATATTTCACGGCATATCAAAGTCTGGCGTGAAGAAAAAAACCGGATGTTGATTGCCGACACGAACGAGTTGTTAGACAAGATTATCAACGGCAGCGATGTCCCCTTTATCTACGAAAAAACAGGAACATACATTGATCATTTTATGATTGATGAGTTTCAGGACACCAGTCGGATGCAATGGAGCAACTTTCGTCCCCTCATCAAAGAAAGCCTTGCCTACAACCGTTCCAACCTGATTGTCGGAGATATCAAACAGAGCATCTACCGCTTTCGCAATTCAGACTGGACACTGCTTGACGAACATGTAAAAAAAGATTTCACTCCGCAGGAGATTGTCGAACAGACTTTGACCGAAAACTGGCGTAGCCATCGCCTGATTGTTGAATTCAACAATGCTTTTTTCACGATTATCCCTGTCCTTTTGCAGGAAATTTTCAATCAGGGATTGGAAGAATCCGCTTTGGACGAAAAACAAAAAAAACAGTATGCAACGAAGATTACAGATGCCTATCAGCATAGTTTCCAATACGTATCCCCGCCCCGTCAAATAAGTGAAGGCCATATCCGAATTGATTTTTTGCCGGACGAAGACGATAAAACATGGAAACAGGAAGCCATGAACCGCCTGCCTGCATGGATTGAAAAATTACAGGAGCAAGGTTATTCTTTACGGGATATGGCGATTCTGGTACGTACCAAAGCAGAAGGAGTTGACGCGGCTAACACGCTGCTCGCCTACGGGGAAGCCCATCCCGATTCTCCCCTGAAATTTGATGTCATTTCGGAAGATGCACTGATCATCGGCAACTCATTCAGTGTGCGTTTCATCGTAAGCATGCTGAAGCACCTGAACCGCCCTTACGACCCGGTAGCGAAACAACTTGCCTTAATGGCTCATGCGGTTATGTACGCCAAAGCACACGATGCCTCGAACAATACATACACTTTCAGGAATATACCCACTGATTTTCCTGCAGCGACGATCGCGGAAATCAAAAAACTATCGCAACGCTCATTTTACGAAATGATCGAAGGAATATACCGTCTATTCAAAGCCGACTATCCCGAAAACGAACAAGCATACGTTCAGGCTTTTCTCGACCTTGTCGCAAATGATATTGCAAAAGAACCCGCTGATACCGGTAGATTTCTGCAATGGTGGGAAGAAACCGGCTGCAACGAACGAATCACGACTCCCGATTCGCAAAATGCCATTCGCATATTAACCATTCATAAATCAAAAGGACTTGGATTTAAAGTAGTTATTATACCGTTCGGCGATTGGGATGTGGATCAGAAAGGTGGTTCCATCTTATGGTGCCATCCGCAAAAAGCGCC
This sequence comes from Tannerella sp., assembly GCA_031260575.1. Taxonomy (GTDB): domain Bacteria; phylum Bacteroidota; class Bacteroidia; order Bacteroidales; family Tannerellaceae; genus Tannerella. The sequence continues at coordinate 10,899 of JAIRJR010000082.1, read as the reverse complement.
TTTCGACAAATTACCCATCGTCCCGGTGAGTTATTCCAAAGAATTGAGTAAAACGCTTTTTGCCGAAGACTATTACCACGAGAAACTGCATGCCTTTATCGACAACCTGAACGCACTGTATGTGGCGTGCACCCGCGCAAAAGAGGAACTGATCCTGTTCGTTCCTGACGAAACCGTCAAACGCAGAAAAGCCGTATCCAAATTAATTGGTGAAACGTTGCAAACAAACAATATCCATACAACACGATCCGGCGAAAAAATCATGGCTTTACCTGATTCGTTCCATATGGAAGAAGGCGTTTTTGAATGCGGAAAAAGTCAAAATCCTGCTCCTACCCCACCTTCCGAAACCCTTGAATCACCCATGCAACCTGTGCCATCCATTCTGCCCGATGAGCGTATCATGCTGAAGTTACACCGTAACGGTGGTTTTTTCAACGACGAAAAGCGGAAATACGGCATCCTGATGCACGAGATTCTTCGACATATCCAAACCAAAGCCGACATCCATACGGCCATTATCAACAAAGAAAATGCCGGCGAAATCAACAAACAGGAATCAGCCGGTTTAGCGGAAAGAATTGGACAGTTGCTTGATTTACCGGACGTGAAAAAGTGGTTTGACGGCTCCGTGCAAGTTAAAACCGAAGCGGAAATCCTTTTCGGCAACGGTCAATCCTTGCGCCCCGACCGCATCATGTTCGACAACGACCAAGCGATCGTTGTCGACTATAAATTCGGCGATCAGGAAAATCCGCACGACCGGCTGCAAGTCAAAAAATACATGTCGCTTATCCGCGAATCAGGCTATCAGCATGTACAAGGCTATCTTTGGTATATCGAATTGAATCAAATCATAGAGGTGCATTAATTGAGAATCTCATTTCATTTTCTGTTCCGGACTTTCGGAACCGGAGATTCCATTTTTGACGATGAAGGGAAAACCATCGTTTTTTTCTGTATCCAAGAAAAATGATTATTTTTGCGCCATAGTTAAAGTAGAATGAAAGTCCATAGAGAAGGAACGGGATTATTGCTATCGCTATTTACTTTTTTGTTTATCGTAAACCTGATTATCTATTATACGATTGGCAAAGGGATTCTTTTCTATATAACAACCTCCATATCTTCAGGTGTTTTCCTGCTCTTTCTGAACTTTTTCCGTAGCCCGTCGCGTCGTTTTCCTTACGATTCGGAAGGTTTGGTCATCGCTCCTGCCGATGGCACAATCGTCGCCATCGAAGAAGTGATGGAACGCGAATATTTCAACGAAAAAAGGTTGCAAATATCTGTTTTTATGTCCATTTTTAATGTTCATGCCAACTGGTTTCCGGTAAATGGCATCGTAAAATACGTTGCTCATCAGCGAGGTAACTTCAAAGCCGCCTATCTTCCCAAAAGCAGTACGGAAAACGAACGCTCCACCATTGTGATCACTACAAGGTATGGCGTCGAAGTGCTTACCCGGCAGATTGCAGGTGTGTTGGCACGCCGTATTGTAACGTATGCGAAAGAAGACGAACGCGCCCATGTCGACGAACAAATGGGATTTATCAAATTCGGTTCGCGTGTAGATATTTTTTTACCGGTAGGAACCGAGGTCTTGATAGAAATGGATCAGAAAGTAACCGGCAATCAGACCCCGGTAGCGCGTTTGCACCGAATGAATTATGAATTTTGATTCACTGACGGACAATTTGCGAGTATGCGGAAACATATACCTAACCTGCTGACATGCGCCAACCTGGCTTTTGGGTGCTATGCTTGTATCTTAGCGCTTGACGGCAATTACTATGGCTCGATGTTAGCCATTATTGTTGCGGCAGGTTTTGACTTTGCCGATGGCTTCGCAGCCCGCTTACTTAAAGCCTATTCAACGATCGGGAAAGACTTGGATTCATTAGCCGATATAGTCAGTTTCGGGGTCGCGCCCGGGTTGATGGTATTTGATTTCCTTGACCATGTCCAAAAAACAATCCACTGGAGCCACCCGCTTACCGGTAAAGTTTTTTTACTATTTGCATTTGTCATACCCATTTTTTCAGCCTTGCGGTTAGCCAAGTTTAATCACGACGACCGGCAAACGGACTCATTTATCGGCTTACCCGTACCGGCTCATGCTTTGTTTTGGACATCGCTCATTTATGTATTATCCTTATCAATGGAAGGCACTGCCATCTCAGGGATGGTTCCTCAACTGATTTCCATCCGGATTCCTGAGATGCCTTCGCTTTTTATCCTTCTATTTATTTCAATTACAGCAGTTTGTTCTTCCCTGTTGCTTGTTTCTGAAATACCCATGTTTTCAATGAAAATCAAATCGCCTGCCTGGAAAGACAATCAATCGCGTTATGTATTGATGGTAATCGCAATGGTTTTGATTGTCGGTTTCGGCTTCTTTGGCATTACACTTTCCATACTATTTTTTGTATGCCTATCCGGAATATCTAAAAAAATCTGATCACATTGATGGAAACTCATTTTTTTTATGTTAATTTGTACGCTCTTACTTAAAAGCCTTGTGTATGTTGTTTAAATTTTTCTTGATCATTTTTCTTATCGGATTTATGCTGGTTTCTTTATTGGGTTTCTCTGTCTTGCGTTCTTTCAGGGATTTCTTTTTCGGTAGCCCGAAAAGCAAACAACGTCAGGCTTCACAGAGCCGGCAAGGTGGACAAACCAAAAGTTCGTCGAACCGTCAACCGCCGCCCCGGAAAAAAGTAATCACGCCCGAAGAAGGCGAATATGTTGATTATGAAGAAGTCAAAGACTAATGCCGATTCAGGATTCTATTTATCAATTAACTGACTGACATGGTGTTGGAAACAATGAAAAACAGACGGAGTATTCGTAAATATACCGGTGAAGATATACCGGAAGGCTTGATGAACGAATTGTTTGAAATAGCCTCCCGCGCATCCAATACCGGGAACATGCAATTATATAGCGTGGTTGTGAGCCGCGACAGGGAAAGCAAAGAACGGCAGGCTCCTTTCCACTTCAACCAGTCGATGGTGACCGAAGCGCCCGTTCTCCTGACTTTTTGTGCGGATGCAAACCGTTTTGTTAAATGGGCAGACCTGCGCAAGGCAAAAGCCGGTTTCGATAATTTGCAAACTTTCATCGCAGCCACCATAGATGCGATGCTTTTTGCGGAGGCATTTTGCGAAGCAGCCGAAGCCAAAGGATTAGGAATCTGTTATTTGGGCACAACAGCCTATAATGCGGATCAAATCATCGAAGCGTTGTCGCTGCCTTACCTTGTTGTCCCTGTTGTGTCCGTTACGGTAGGATATCCGGAATTGCCCCTCCCCCCGCAACCCGACCGCCTGCCTTTGGAAGCGATCGTTCACAACGAAACATACCACGACTTTACACCCGAATCCATCGACCGCATTTATCAATTCAGGGAAGCTTTGGAAGTCAACCGGCAATACATTGCAGAAAACCACAAAGAAACACTGGCACAAGTGTTTACAGATGTAAGATACACTAAAGCCAACAACGAATATTTTTCGGATGTCTTTTTGAAGGTGTTACAAAAACAGGGGTTTTTAACTCCGATTTTTTCGAGTTAAAACTCAAGCAATAGCGAAAATCATCTTCACTTCTTATTCAACTTGCTATGCGAAATCCCATAAGTAAAGTAGATAATTAACCCGAGGGAAGTCCAAAGGATCAACCGTAGCCAAGTGGCCCAAGGCAACGCAGCCATTTGGACAAAGCAAAGCAAAGCGCCGAGTAACGGTAACACAGGGACAAGCGGTGTCTTAAACGGACGTTTGATGTCAGGGCGTGTCTTGCGGAGTACGATAATGGCTAAACATACGACTGCAAATGCCATCAGTGTGCCGATTGATACCAGTTCGGATAAAATATTCAGGGGAAACAGTCCGGCTATCAAAGCAGTGACCAAGCATGCAAAGATGGTTGCATTATGCGGTGTGCCGTTTTTGATGTTGACTTTTGAGAAGATTTTGGGTAGCAATCCATCTTTTGAAATGGCGTAATATATACGCGTCTGGCCTAACATCATCACTAAGATCACAGATGTTATACCGGCAACGGCGCCTAATTTAATCAACGGGTTCAACCATGCAAGCGCTGCGCCAACGTGGTCGATCGCTAAGGCAATGGGAGCCGGCACATTTAACTCCGTATAGTATACGATACCGGTGAGCACAGCCGTAACAAATACATATAAAACGGCGCTAATGATCAACGACCCCAAAATGCCTTTTGGCATATCTTTTTGCGGGTTGCGGGTTTCTTGGGCTGCAGTCGACAATGCATCGAATCCCAGATAGGCAAAAAATACCACAGCCGCGCCACGCATGATACCACTCCATCCGAAATGGCCAAATTCTCCCGTATTTTCAGGAATATAGGGTTGCCAATTGCCGACATCCACATAAGCAAGACCAAAGCCGATAAACAACAGGATTACACAGAGTTTGATCACGACAAAGATGTTGTTGATCAAAGCCGACTGTTTGATGCCGCCGATCAAAAATCCACCGGTAATAAGAACAATAAAGACTGCGGGGAAGTTAATCAGGTTGCCTGTCCAACTCCACCGGCCATCTATGACATCGAACGTGGCATTACTGATATGCTGTGGGAGGTGAATCCCCCATCCATCGAGTAAGCTAACCATATAGCCCGACCACCCTACGGCTACAGTCGAACAGGCAAATAGATATTCGAGCACCAATGTCCAGCCTATGAACCAGGCAATAAATTCGCCCAAAGTAGCATATGTGTATGAATAGACACTGCCTGCAACCGGTATCATGGCTGCAAATTCGGCATAACAAAACGCTGCTAAAATGCAACAAAAAGCCGAGATGACAAAAGATATCGTAAGGGCAGGCCCTGCATAGGTGGCGGCAGCTTGTCCGGTGATCACAAATATTCCGGTCCCTACAATTGCACCGATCCCCAATGAGACCAATTGCGTGGCAGTAAGGGTTCGTTTAAGTCCGCTCGTATTGCTTCCGGCTTCTGCAATCATGGAAGCTAAATCTTTTCGTTTTAATAGTCGGTCAAACATGTATAAATAGTTAAGGGTTAATGATTAATAATTATTATATGATCGTTTTTTAACAACATCGCATCTTTTTTGCCTGCAAATGTATGGAAAAAAAACCATTTACAACGAAGAGAATCGATTTAACGATCATATTCGTTCATTTTTTTATTTACTTTGCAGTCTGATTACTTTAAAGTATATCGGAAGCAATACGTATATTGAACCTATGAATGCAAATGTAAAAAAAGGAATAGTAGTCTGGTTGTTGATTTGGGAAGGCGCTTTCATACATACTTTCTCGCAAGAGTTTTTATGGAAGGCGGGTATTTATAATTTTTTAGAAAATAACGAATTTGCCCAATCAAAGGTTCAAATACCCCAAACCATGTCGGGCGTACACCTTACTCCCGAAATTGGGATGAAATGGGATGAAATACACCGGATCGTTGCCGGTTTTGATGCCATGCACGAGTATGGGAGCAATAAGTTTGCGGATTATTTCAATCCGATCGCTTATTATGAATTGGCAGGAAAATCTTTCCGGTTTTATATGGGCGCTTTTCCCCGTAAATCGACGTTAGCAAAGTATCCGCGTATATTTTTTCAGGACTCGATACATAACTACCGACCTACGGTTCAGGGGATATTTTGGGAATACGCTTCGCATGGGGATTATTTCAATGTATGGTTGGATTGGATAAATAGGCAGACCGAATCGAAACGGGAAGCATTTTTTGTCGGTTGGTCGGGCAGGTACAACATGAATCTATTCTATGGACAACATTTTGGCTATATGTTTCATTTTGCCAATGTGAAAAATCCGAAAATCCCCCGGAGCCTGCATGATCATATTTTGATATGGACTTCTTTGGGTGTTGATTTGTCGACTAAGACCCATTTCGAGCGCTTGGAGGCGAATATAGGGTGGATTGCCGGGATGGAACGCGATCGGTCAATCGGAGAATGGATTTGCCCTCAAGGATTATTATCTGAGATCAAAGTCGGGTATAAAGGATTGGAGCTATTCAATACGTTTTATAAAGGGCAAAGCCAGCAAATCTTCCGTAATACCCTCGGAAACGAACTTTATTGGGGCGACCCGATATATCGTACCCGGGCATATGACAGACTCGACCTCTCCGTTTGGTTTTACAGAAGCAACGTTGTCAATCTGAAAATGACATGGGCTGTACATTTTACAGAAAAGACACAATATCACTCACAACTGTTTTCAGCCACATTCGATTTCGACAATTTGAAAAAGAAGGAGCAGAAAAAGTATCCGTATATCCGGGATAACCGGTTGAAATGATACAAAAGAAAATGTATGTCAGATGCTTATTTCAAATTGAAACAGAACAGCAGGTCATGGTCTTTTAGATAAAGTTTGCCATTGGCTACGACAAGATGCGTCCACACCATATGGTCTTGTGTTTGTATCTTTGATCGTTCCGGTATTTCTAATTTGCCAAACACTTTCCAACCATCAGGCGAGGCTGAAATGACCGTAATGGTTCCGCTTCGTTCTTCCATCAGTAACAGACGGTCGCCTACACAAAAAACAGACCCCTTGCCCACACCGACTTCCTGACCTTTTTGTTCCCAAACAACCTTGCCCGTTTTAAAATTCTGACAAACCCAACTGGCGCTTGGGTTCTCGGAATAACCGTAAATGTGTCCGTTTGCCAATACAACTCCGCCGTGCTGGTTGGTAATGACCGGGTTGGTGTAGACGGTTTCGGCTTTTACGCCATCCCCCTGTTTGGTAAGCTGAATACCCATACACCCGCCACGGTATCCGTTTGTGACATATATCATATTGTCTTGAAAAATAGCGGTTGGGATGACAGCGGTGCGGTAAGCGGGGTTTTCGATTTTCCACAACAGCTTGCCGTCTTTTGACGATATACCTGCCACGCCTTTGCCTGATTGTTGGATATACTGACGAATTCCTCCCGCTTCGGCAACGATTGCGGACGAATAACCGGCTTCATCTGTCCATGCAGTTGTTCTCCAAATGGTAGCTCCCGTGTTTTTGTCGAGCGCCACCAGGGTACCGCCGCTTCCACCGGGCGTACAGACCACCAAGTTCCCATCTACCAACGGCGATTCGCTGAAACCCCAATCCGACATCATTTTGCCGCCAAAATCCGACAAGAAACTTTTCTGCCAAATCATTTTACCGTCGGCAGCAGAAAGACAGTTAATTTGGCCGCCGCTACGAATTAAATATAATTTGTCGCCATCAACTGTAACAGAGCCGCGTGGGCCGGCTCCGCGATCATTGGCCGTTTGCTCTGTATTTCCATCACCAAGGATCTGTTTCCATTTTTGGTTGCCGGTTTGGGTATCCAAAGCGAATACAAAATCTTTTCCATTCTCATTACCCTGACCATAGAGCGTGGTTCCAACAATAGAAGGAGAAGAATATCCGGCGCCTGCCTGTTTGAAAGTCCACATTAATGCCGGTTTCTTTGCAGTCCAATCCAAGTTTAAACCGATCTCTTTAGAAATACCATCGCGATTTGCGCCCCGCCATTGCGGCCAATCCTGTGCATATAAATCCATACCGGCAATGATCCATACGGTTGCCATCATCAAAAAAATGAATCCAATCTTTTTCATGTTTACATTATTATTTAAAAAATCAGACAAATATACGCAAGTTTTTAAATGATGCAAAAAACCGTGATGTTAAAAATAAATAACAAGTTTATTTTGTATTTCTCTCAACTTACACTACTTTTGCCTGTACATTAATGATAAAAATAAATGAAAATATCAACAAACAAATTTGTATCAGTTTCTTACGACTTGAATGTGGGCGAAGGAGACGAGCGCGAGTTGATGGAACGCGCGACAGTAGAACGTCCATTGCAATTTATTTTCGGAACAGGCGCCATGCTGCCGGCTTTTGAAAAAGAGCTTGACGGTTTAGATACGGGAGCTGTTTTCCAATTTACGCTTATCCCTGAGAATGCTTACGGGGAATATGATGAGGAAAATATCGTCGAATTGCCTAAAAACCTGTTTGAAGTAGATGGGAAGTTCGATAGTGAATATGTTAAAGAAGGGAATACAATCCCGATGATGGATTCGAACGGCCAACGCTTGATGGGTTCCGTGCACGAAGTACATGACAATGTGGTGGTCATGGATTTTAATCATCCGTTGGCAGGCGAGACATTGCATTTCAGCGGCAAAGTGATCGACGTACATGAGCCTACTGCCGAAGAGATTGCCCAAATGAATGCAGAGATACACAGCGGTTGCGGCGGTGGATGCGAAGGGTGCGAAAGCGACTGCGGGTAATCGGAAACCAAAAACTCAAAAACCAACCATTTACCACTAACCGTTAAACATTCATAATGAATACGTTCGGCAACCTGTTTCGCCTTACTTCATTTGGCGAATCCCATGGAGCGGCAATGGGTGGCGTGATTGATGGTTGCCCGGCCGGAATCGTGGCGGATATGGATTTTATCCGGCATGAATTAGGTCGTCGCAAACCCGGTCAATCGTCCATTACGACCCAACGTCAAGAAGACGACCGGGTTGAATTTCTGTCCGGTATCTTTGAAGGACAGACGACCGGAGCGCCCATCGGTTTCATTGTCAGGAATAAAGACCAACGTACGACTGATTATGAGGAATTAAAACACGTTTTCCGTCCTTCGCATGCCGATTTCACCTACCAACAAAAGTATGGCATTCGCGACCCGCATGGAGGAGGTCGCTCGTCGGCGCGCGAAACCATAACCCGCTGTGTGGGAGGAGCTATTGCCAAATTGGCATTATCCCGTTATCCTATCAAGATTCAGGCATATACTTCGCAAATCGCTCATATCCGGTTGGATCAGCCCTATCTATCCTACGACCTCAATCTGACGGAAACGAATGGCGTACGTTGTCCCGATCCGCAAAAAGCTGCGGAGATGGAAGCGTATATCAAACAGATACAAGCGGAAGGCGATACGGTTGGCGGGGTGGTTACGTGCGTCATTCAGGGCGTTCCGGCTGGTTTGGGAGAGCCGGTTTTCGGAAAGTTGCATGCCGCTTTGGCAAGCGCCATATTGAGTATCCATGCGGCTAAGGGTTTTGATTATGGGATGGGTTTTGATGTGCCTCTGTATAAGGGTTCCGAACAAAACGACCCGTTTTACAACGATAACGGACAAATCCGTACGCGCACAAACCATTCGGGAGGGATTCAGGGAGGTATTTCCAATGGAGAAGATATTTTTTTCCGCGTAGCATTTAAAGCCGTTCCCACCTTAATGATGGAACAGTCTACGGTCGATATGGACGGCAATGAAACTTTGATGAAAGCCAAAGGACGCCACGACCCCTGTGTCTTACCCCGCGCAGTACCTGTGGTTGAGGCGATGGCGGCGATGACCGTGTTGGATTATTTGTTGTTATCTACTAAAGATCAGTTTCCCATTCAACGGACTGCGCAATAAAACGCTGTCGATGGGGTGCGGATGTGGCAGTGACGATGCGGAGCGTGTCCTGACCGATTCGCCTGTAATCATTTCGACTGCTTTACCGAATAGGGGGTCGCGTACATCTCCCAATTGAGGTAACACATAACCATAATCTTCCTGGGCAAAATAATCAGGTTCAAGTCCGCCTGAGAATGAAGTGTCTCCATTTCGATCTGCATAACGGTAGACCATCAGGTACAACAGCCAGTTTTCAATTTCCTTGTCGGGTATCCACGTATTTCTCCGGCTATCAAAAACCATGGGGCTTATCAAAGCTCCCGCGTAATATTTTCCATGCGTCGGTTCTCCGATTTGAATTACATCCATATAGGGTTTTAGACCCAACATGGTTGATTCGGAAGCAGAAGCTGTAAAACGCAGCGTGAGCACAAACAAACGGGATAAATCCATATTGATGGATATTGTGTCCGTAAAATACTCATTTGTATCTTCTTTTGTTTGTTTGAAGTAAGCCATCATGATTGCATTCCAGGTTTGGGTGAGGAAAATATCTTTTTGTTTAACCGCATGTGCCGGAGCCAAAATACTGCTCAACAAACAGGATGTACGTGCATATCCTCCTCCATTGTAGCGTAAATCAAGTACGACATCGGTTACTCCCTGCCTTTTGAATCCGGCAAAAACTTCCTGCAACCGCTTTTCCGATTCTTCCGTATAGTTGGTATAGCAAAGGTATCCTATTTTATGTGAGCCTTTTACAATCACCGTATCTTTCACAACCGGGTCTTCATACATCCATACGGCATTCATTGAGACCAATTGATTATCCGGTATCAAATATCCGTTTTCCCCGAGCGTCGCTTTTCCCAAGGTGATAGACGGCGCTTGATACAAATCCATATAATTCGAATCTGTGATATCTTTTCTTCCATCAATCGACACCAGGAAATCACCCCGTTTCAAACCGGCTTTTTCGGCGGGCGAACCGGGATAGACGTACAATACAATTGCATATCGCGCCGTCGAATTGATAAAACGCCCCCAGATCAATTCATAACCAAAAGTAGTTGCCACCCCGTCGAGTATATGATGAAAACCTTCGGCATCGTCTGTAAGCATCGACCAACTGTCATCTCTATAGATCATTTTTTCGAAGAATGTAAATGAGTTGGTTTCATTTTTCGGGTTCACCGCACTCCAATTTATGGTTGACGTCCATAAATAATAGTTCTTCACATCGTCGAAGATAAATTGATTGACCTTTAGTGTTTTTTCCGAAACAGGCGTTTCATTTTCGCCCGGATCAGGTGCCGGGTCTATTTCGGGATCTTGCCCGCAGGAAAAAAAAAGCAATCCCGCACAAGCCAAAAACATCCCAAACCATTTTAAATATTTACGATTCATTTGCTTACAATTTAT
>JAIRJR010000386.1 GCA_031260575.1 Tannerella sp. | reverse complement strand
GACAGTACGGCAGAGCTGGTGAAGATCAACGTAGGCTCGGTATTGACATCGTTGGAAAATCCTCCGGAAGATTACATCATTCCCGGTCCGAATCAAATGACCGCACTTCCCATGGAGATTCCCATATCTTATCAGGAGATTGCACATTGTTTGGATAAGTCCATCTCCAAAATGGAAACGGAAATTTTAAGCGCTTTGGAGCAAACACCACCGGAATTATATGCTGATATTGTGCGCAATGGAATTTATCTAACAGGAGGAGGCGCTTTGATGCGAGGCATTGCCAAACGATTTGGCGATAAAATCAATATTCAATTCCATGTGGCAAACGATCCGTTGCATGCAGTTGCCCGGGGTACGGGTATCGCCCTTAAGAATATAGAAAGGTTTAAGTTTCTGATCAAGTAATATCAGACGGGGATTATGCAAAAACTGATTGAATTCCTTATTGGGAAAAGACATTGGTTGTTGTTTATCTTATGTGAAGTTATTTCGTTTACATTGTTGTACCGTTATAACCCATATCAGCAAAATGTGATGCTCAGTTCAACCAATATGGTCACCGGCAATATCATGTCGGTTTCCAATTCCGTTTTCTCCTATTTGAATCTACGAAACGAAAACCGGATATTAATTGAGCAGAACAAACAATTGGAATTGGACATTTTACATCTGAAACTGCAATTGGAATCCGTGAAAACCGAATTGATGCCCTACAATCCGGTCATGACCGATTCGATGTACTCTACCTACGATTACATTACTGCCGAAGTTGTCAATAACAGCATAACCGGTTTACTGAATTACATAACCGTAAAAAAAGGGACGAAAGAGGGTATCAGACCGGAAATGGGCGTAATATCTGCTCACGGGGTGGTCGGTAAGGTGTATAAGGTGAACGACCATTTTACCGTGATTATCCCACTACTCAATCCCAAATGGAAACTGAGCTGTAAAATCCTCAACAGCAATTATAGCGGTTTATTAGTCTGGAATGGCCGCAACACACAATATGCCAATTTAGAGGAGTTACCCACCCATACAGAGTTTCAAGTAGGCGATACCGTAGTCACAAGTGGTTTTTCAGGTGTATTCCCTCCGGGGATTATTGTGGGAACGATCGTAGATTCGGATAATTCCAAAACTACGGGTTTGTATTCATTGAAAGTAAAGTTAGCCACTGATTTCAGTCGATTAAAAACCGTCAGGATTGTTAAGAATAAATACCAAAATCAACAATGGGAAGTAGAACAGGAGGCCGGGAATAATGAATAACAGCTTGATCAAAATATTAAAATATTCTGCTATTTTTATCATCCTACAGGTAATTATCCTGAATAATATCCACTTATTCAAGATCGCCACTCCTTTTATCTATCTCTATGTCATAATTAAAATGCCTGTCAATCTGTCGCGTTCGCAAGTGATTGCGATTTCTTTTTTGTTAGGCATCATTATCGATACTTTTTTCGATACGGTGGGTATGCATGCTGCCGCATGTTCGCTTGCCGGGATGTTTCGTGACCCGCTGATGTATTTTTTTACCAATAAAGAAATTGTTGAAAACGCCACTCCATCCTATAAAACCCTGGGGATCGGGGCTTTTATGAAGTATGTGATTTGTTTGGTTGCTTTACATCACACTGCTTTATTTTCAATCGAATCCATTTCGCTTTTTAATCCGGTCTTGCTTATAATGCGTATATTTGCCTGTGTGTTTTTCACCGTTTTGATCGTTTTTATTGTAGAAGCATTTAATATAGAGCGGAATAAAAGTGAAGCCTAATTCAAAATATGTGTATGAAAGCCGGCGGTATATGATTATCGTGGCAGTAATCTGTGTGATTCTGATTTTTACGATTCGTTTGTTTCATTTACAAATTGTTGACAACGAGTATAAAAACAAGGCTGAAAGTATAGCTTTCTTAAAAAAAACGCTGAATCCCGAACGGGGTGTAATTTACGACCGAAACGATAATCTCTTGGTTTACAATCAATCTACTTACGATGTCATGCTCATAATGCATGAGGTACAGCCGTTTGACACCCTTGATTTTTGTCATACGCTCGGTATCACGAAAGATTTTTTTGACAAACGGATCGTTGATATCAAAAACAGGGAACTGAATCCGGGTTATTCTTCTTATACGCCGCAGATTTTTATGACCCAGTTGTCGACCCATGAAAGCGGTGTGTTTCAGGAAAAACTGTATAAATTCCCCGGTTTTTACATCCAAAGTCGCAGTAGCCGGAATTACATGTATCCAAATGCAGCCTTATTATTGGGAGATATCGGACAAGTCAGTAGAAGAGACATTGAGGAGGATAATTACTATGTATCAGGTGACTTTTCAGGCCAATCGGGGGTGGAACGCAGGTATGAAAAGATGCTTCGCGGAGAAAAGGGCATTGAGATTCTATTACGTGATGCACAAGGCCGTATCAAAGGAAAATATGAAGAAGGGATTCATGATAAAGCGGCTGTCTCCGGAAATAATCTAAAGTTAACGATTGATATTCAATTGCAGGCGTATGGAGAGAAATTGATGCAAAACAAATTGGGAAGTATCGTGATGATAGAACCTGAAACAGGAGAAATCCTTTGTATGGTGACTTCGCCTTCTTACAATCCTGATAATCTGGTTGGCAGGCAGCGTGGTGAAAATTTTACGATGTTGAAAAACGATCCTTTAAAACCATTTATCGATCGTTCGGTAATGAGTATGATGTATTCGCCGGGGTCGACCTTCAAACTTGCCCAAGCGCTGGTTTTTTTACAGGAAGGGGCTATCACGCCCAACAAAATGTTTACATGCGCTCATGGATATACATTACCGGGCATGAATGGGAGGCCGGGTTGTCATGGCCATGAATCGCCATTAAATCTGATGTCGGCAATCGCTACTTCCTGTAATTCCTATTTTAGTTGGGGTTTGCACGAAATGCTGGATAACAGAAGACGTTATCTGACAATACAGGAGGGTTATAATGCCTGGAAAGGATACATGCACTCGTTGGGTTTCGGAACTCAGTTGGGCGTCGATTTACCGAGCGAAAGCACTGGATACATTCCGAATAGTCAGTTTTATGACAGACTGCACAGGGGGCGTTGGAATTCGAGTAGCGTCATTTCAATTGCGATTGGACAGGGTGAAATCGCCGCAACACCGCTTCAAATATGCAATATGGCTGCATTGATTGCAAACAGGGGTTATTATTATCCCCCACATGTTGTCAAACAAATAGAAGGAGGGCAATTGGATTCCTTATATACGACTAAAAAAAACACTGCGATCGACTCCGAACATTTCAACACGGTTGCGGATGGTATGCGTTATGCCGTTAATTATGGTACATGTACAGAACTTTATATGTCCGACATGGTGGTGTGCGGAAAGACCGGAACAGTTGAAAACTCACGGGGCAAAGACCACTCCGCCTGTGTAGCATTTGCACCTTTTGATAAACCTCAAATTGCGATTGCCGTATTTATCGAAAATGGAGGTTATGGCGCAGAGAACGCGATTCCTGTGGCGCGCTTGATGCTCGAACAATTCTTTTACGGTGAGATAAAGCCTGAAGGCAAATGGCGTGAAAATAATGTGTTGTATAAAGTAATCACTCCTTTTAATGTATATTAGAAAATCAAATACCTGGAACTCGGTCGACTGGATGACGATAGGTTTATTCTTTCTCATGGTTGTCGCAGGTTGGTTTTGTATTTGCGGAGCAAGTTATGAAATTAATTCAACAGGATTTTTTGATCCGAAAGGACGCCCGGGTCTGCAATTGATTTGGATTGGATCGACTTTCTTTTTGATATTCATCATTTTAATGCTCGATAAAGAATTTTTTGAGACCTTTGCCTATTTTATTTACGGATTCATTTTACTTGTATTGATTGCGACACTTTTTTTAGCGCCCAATATAAGAGGCTCACATTCATGGCTTGTCATTGGATCACTTCATATACAACCTGCCGAATTTGCCAAATTTGCCATTTCTTTGGCAATGGCCAAGTTTATGAATACTTATAATTTCAATTTACTGACCGCCAAAAATTTCACCATAGTCTGCCTGATCATTCTAACCCCCATGGCGTGTATTGTACTTCAAAAGGAGACAGGTACTGCGTTGGTTTTTCTGGCTTTTGCTTTGGCCCTGTACCGTGAAGGAATGTCCGGTTTTATCTTATTATCAGGTGTTTGTGCAACAGTTTTTTTTGTGATTGTCATGAAATACGAAGAAACGATGCTTGGAATTACCCCGGTGGGAGAATTGATTGTATCTGTCTTGATCCTCCTGATTACCTTCATTTTGGTATTATTCCTTCGAAAAGATAGAATTGCTTTGTGGATCATGGTTTATTTACTCGTCATTTCTTTGTTTTCCGGATTTATTGCTTCACTTTATATGCCCGTTAATTTTGTGTGGATTATTATTGGTGACATTGTATTGATTTCATTGCTTCTAATTTTTTTAACGATCAAAAACTTAGTTGTGCATTATGCCTTGATCGCTTCGTTTGCTTTATTATCACTGATGTTTCTTTTTTCTGTCAATTATTTCTTTAATGATGTACTGGAATATCACCAACAGATGCGCATCAAAGTAGTTTTAGGCATAGAGGACGACCCCATCGGGGCCGGTTATAACGTGAATCAATCGAAAATTGCAATTGGATCCGGCGGATTTCTGGGAAAAGGTTTTCTAAATGGCACTCAGACCAAATTAAAATATGTACCCGAACAGGATACCGATTTTATTTTTTGTACGGTTGGCGAAGAATTTGGTTTTTGGGGATCGATGTTGGTTTTAGGGTTGTTTACCACACTCATCATCAGGCTTATCTATCTGGCCGAAAGGCAGAATACCGTTTTTGGACGTGTCTATGGATATTGTGTGGCATCGATTTTCTTTTTTCATTTGATGGTCAATTTGGGGATGGTTTTAGGTCTGACACCTGTAATCGGGATTCCCTTGCCATTCTTTAGCTATGGAGGCTCGTCGCTGTGGGGTTTCACGATTTTGTTGTTTATATTGCTGCGGATTGATGCGGGAAGGAAGGAGAGTTTGTGAATTATTGCTTTTCAATTCTGATGCCGATTTGTTCAATACCCTTCAAGAGATCTTCACGCATACCTTGCCGGATCGTAAAGGTATATTGTCCTTTCTGAGGAAAAGAATACCGGGTTTTTGCAGGTATGGACAAATGATATATGGATATTCCCGATCCAATCCATTTTCCATGATCATCAGCCAGCATACATTCAATTGTATCATGCACAATCGTAC
The DNA here is from genome assembly GCA_031260575.1 of Tannerella sp. Classification (GTDB taxonomy): domain Bacteria; phylum Bacteroidota; class Bacteroidia; order Bacteroidales; family Tannerellaceae; genus Tannerella. The sequence continues at coordinate 2,940 of JAIRJR010000386.1, read as the reverse complement.
CGCCGGGTTGTTTTTCAGCATAAAATAACCATAAATTCTGATAAGGATAGAAATTATTATTCCGTATGACAATCGAAATGTCATATGATGGGGTAAGATCTTCAATATCACATGTGAAAAAGTATTCACTGTTTTTAGGCCATGGATTTTCAACTGTTTGATACTTTTCGTAATAAACAGGTTTTGTACAAGAAAAACAAACCATAAGCAGGCAATATAAAAAAGAACCTTTAAAAAGATTATTTGTTTCCGGGTAAGCCATATCCTTGATTCCCATGACGTTTTTTCTTTTTCTTCTTAAAAGCATCAAACCGGCTGACACTATCTCCCAAAATATCGTGAGAATCCTGTTTTTTGTCGGAATGAGTTTGACTACTCGATTCCAAAGTTTCCGGTTTTCGATTGTTGCGGTTTAGGTTAATTACTTCGAAAGCCCGTTCGGCTGAAATGGTAACCAAATTGACTGCTAATGATTTATCTGTAGAATAGGAGATTTCCTTTTTGAAAATATCGGTTTTAAAGTGATAATAGGTATTCGTTTGGGTTTCGAGCACAAATTTTCGGGAAGGCAATTGTTTTTGGGCTTCCACATAGGCATCTACTTCGTAATTAAAACAGCATTTAAGCTTAGCACACTGACCTGCCAACTTTTGCGGATTCATCGAAATATCTTGAAAACGGGCTGCATCGGTCGCTACGGAAACAAAATTCGACATCCATGAAGCGCAACAAAGTTCCCGGCCGCAAGGGCCAATCCCTCCGATGCGACCGGCTTCCTGACGCGCACCGATTTGTTTCATTTCAATACGTACCTTGAAGGTCTCCGCTAATACTTTGATAAGCTGGCGGAAATCAACCCGTTCGTCGGCGATGTAATAGAATATCGCTTTGATACCGTCGCCCTGGTATTCGACATCTCCGATTTTCATGGCCAAATTCAATTCCTCGGCAATCTGGCGCGAACGAATCATGGTTTCGTGTTCACGAGCTTTCGCTTCATGATATTTATCCATATCCGTCTGACGTGCAATCCGGTATACCTTTTTAATATCGTTATCTTCGCGAATATTGTTTTTACGCATCTGAAAAAGGACTAATTTCCCGGTAAGGGAAACCGTTCCGATATCGTGTCCGGGATTCGATTCCACAGCCACAACATCACCTTTTTTGAGCGCGATACCGGATTCGTTTATGTAATACCCCTTACGCGTATTTTTGAATTGTACTTCTACGTAATTCGTTACACCACCGGCACCCGGAACCTCTTCCAGCCAGTCGTACGTATTTAATTTACAGGCGTTGGCCTTTAAGCAACCCATTCCCGCAAAGCCATTACCCGGATTTTGCGTCGAATCCATCATCTTATTATCCGGTTACTGAATCAACTGATACTTTTTGAACAACTTACGGATTGCTTCCAGCACTAAATCCAATTGTTCTTTTTTGTGTGTTGCCATTAATGAAAATCGGATCAATGTATCTTCCGATGCCACACCCGGCGACACTACCGGATTGACAAAAATTCCCATTTCGAATAATTCTCTCACAATCTGGAATGTAAGTTCGTTGTTGCGAACGAACAAAGGAATAATCGGAGTAGAAGTATTGCCGATTTCACATCCCATACTGCGGAAACCTTCCAAAGCGTAATTTGTTAATTTCCAAAGATTTTCAATCCTTTCAGGCTCGGTCATCATAATATCCAATGCTGCATCGACTGCCGCTAAAGAAGCCGGCGGACAACTTGCACTAAATATATAGGTACGCGTGTGATGTCTGAGATAATTGATCGTATCTTTATCAGAAGCAATGAATCCGCCTATGGAAGCCAATGATTTGCTGAATGTCCCCATAATCAGGTTTACATCTTGCGTCACCCCGAAATGGTCGCATGTACCGCGTCCCTGTTTTCCGAAGACACCTAAGCTATGCGCCTCATCAACCATCACACTGGCTTCGTATTTCTTTGCAAGGCTTACAATTTCGGGAAGATGAGCTACATCGCCTTCCATACTGTAAACTCCGTCAACAACGATTAGTTTGATTTTGTCGGCTTTACACTTTTTGAGTTGCTTCTCCAACGAATCCATATCGTTATGTCTGAATTTCAATTTATTAGAAAACGACACCCGGATTCCTTCAATGATAGAAGCATGATTGAGTTCATCCCAAACGATATAATCTTCCCGACCGGGAATACATCCCAACACCCCGGAATTGACCTGAAATCCGGAGGGAAAAGTGATCGCATCATCTTTTCCGACAAACTCGGCAAGGCGTTTTTCCAAATTGACATGTATATCCAATGTCCCATTCAGGAAACGCGAACCGGCGCAACCGGAACCATATTTTTTGATGGCTTCAATGGAAGCTTCCTTTATTTTGGGATGATTTGTTAGTCCTAAATAGGCGTTCGACCCGAACATAAGTACTTTTTTTCCGTTGATGACGACTTCTGTGTCCTGATCACTTTCAATCACTCGAAAGTAAGGATAAATCCCTGCAGCAATTGCTTTCTGCGGTATGTCGTACTTTGCTAATTTCTTTTGTAAAAGGTTCATATAGATAGTTCAAGTAGTAGTTACAATGTTTAAATTCATTGAAATTTTGATTGTATTAAGCCTTTTTTCATCAAATCCACTGCAAAAATAGATAAAAAAAAGAGATTTCTCTAATTATTACAAACTTTTTATAATCTATAAATAAAACTCTTGAGTTAAGTCCCGATAATCCTGTGTCCGTTGTTGCTCTTTATTTGCAAGAATCAGCTTCGTTATTTCACAAAATGAAGGAAAAACATTTGACAATTCTATCAATACCCGTTTAGGCAAAATGTGTTCAGCCGGCCAAACGGTGGTTTGCCGTATGCAGTACAATTGGTTAACTTCGGCCAATTTGATGATGTTTTTTTTTCGCTGAAGCGGAAGGATTAATGCAATC
>JAIRJR010000308.1 GCA_031260575.1 Tannerella sp. | reverse complement strand
ATCTGCGCCATGATGACCTCAATCTCAATCGTGCGCGAAAAGGAAATCGGGACAATGGAAGTGCTGCTCGTTTCGCCGGTCAAACCCATCTATATCATTCTGTCTAAAATGATTCCGTATTTAGTCATTTCGTGTGTTAACTTTGCAACCATCTTGTTGCTTGCTGTCTTTTTGCTCGAAGTCCCTATGGCAGGCAGTCTGTTTTGGATAACGTGTATCTCGTTGTTGTTCATATCAGTATCATTGGCGTTGGGTTTGTTGATTTCGACAGTGACTGATTCACAAATGGCAGCGATGTTAGTCTCGTTTGCCATCCTGATGATCCCTGTGATCATGTTGTCGGGCATGATATTTCCGATTGAAAGCATGCCATGGCCTTTGCAGTATGTTTCGCACATCGTACCTGCTAAATGGTACATTGCCGCCATCAAAAAAATGATGATAGAAGGACTTCCGGTCAGGTTTGTAGTGAAAGAAATAGGCGTATTGCTTGTTATGGCGGTGTTTCTGATTGTAGTAAGTTTGAAAAAATTTAAAAACCGTTTAGTGTAATGTTAAAGTACCTGCTTGAAAAAGAATTTAAACAATTCTTCCGCAATCCATTTCTGCCCAAATTGGTCATCGTATTCCCCATTATGATTATGTTGGTCATTCCATGGGTTACGACGTTGGATATCAAAAATATCAACATTATTGTTGTTGACAGCGACCACAGCCAACTATCCGAACGTTTGATACGCGACATCAGTATGTCCGGCTATTTCAGGCTTCAGGAAGTGACCGGAGACTACAATAAAGCGATGACCGGCATCGAATACGGCATTGCTGATGTCATCCTGGAAATCCCATCGAACTTCGAGAAAGAATTAACCAATACGTTGACAGCGCCCGTACAAATATCCATCAATACAGTAAACGGCACAAAAGGCTCATTGGGAGGAAGTTATCTGGGGCAGATACTGCAAAGTTTCTCGACGGAGATGCTTCGTAGCCAAAGTATCGAACCTGTGCAACAGGGCTTCACGCCGCGCCTCGAAATGATTATCCAAAACAGTTATAATCCCTATTTGGACTACAAAATATTTATGATTCCTGCGTTGATCGTCATTCTGTTGATCGTTTTGTGCGGTGTTTTGCCTGCGTTGAACATTGTAAGCGAAAAAGAGCAGGGCACGATCGAGCAAATCAACGTAACGCCTATCCCCAAGTTTCTGTTTATCTTCGCCAAACTGATTCCGTACTGGGTTATGGGAATGATTGTGATGAGTATATGTATGTTTTTAGCCTGGTTGGTATATGGTTTGGCTCCGGCGGGTAATATATTCGTTATCTACCTGTTTGCCTTGCTGTTTACGTTTGCCGTATCGGGGTTTGGTTTGGTAATTTCCAACTATTCATCGACGATGCAACAAGCGTTGTTTGTTACGTTTTTCTTTGTGATGATTTTTCAGTTGATGAGCGGACTGTTGACGCCCCTCCGTTCGATGCCTGACTGGGCGCAGTGGATAACCGTCTTTATCCCACCCAAATACTTTATCCAAGCCATCCGCCTGCTCTACCTCAAAGGAAGCAACTTTAGCGACTTGCTTCCTGAATTTTTCGCCCTGCTCGGTTTCGTCTGCTTTTTCAGCGTCTGGGCGGTGTTGAGTTATAAGAAAAGCAAGTAGCCTCAAAGCGTTCAATTTGTTTCTTGTATAAATGAAATATTTCAAAAAAAAGCATTAAAATTAGGATTGAAATAGTTTGTGTATTTTCAGCGAATTTCAATCACGAATTAAAAATTAACCAAATAACTGATATTGGGTAACATGCCTGATTTCATGTACATTTCGGGGCGGCCGGTATGATAATTGTAACTGTATTTATCGAAATCCTTGATGCCGGTGGCGTTGATAATCTTGATGGCGATTAGGTGCGTCAGCTTATTGCAGTTGATTTTAAAACCGAGTGTGAGATGGCTGATGAACTCCGATGGCATTTGCTCCTCGTAGGCTTTCGAACGGTCGAGTATGATGCCTTTACTTGCTCGCGACTTTTCTTCGTCCACAGGAATGTAACGTTCACCACCTTGCAGCGTGAAACGGATACTAGCACTCAGGATGTTTTGCTTTTGTTTGCCTGTTTTCCACTCTTTCCCGCCTAAAGAATTAAAGATGTAATTTCGGTTCAGGCGGGTATGTTTCCAGACATCGTCGTCGCCCTCCGTTGCGCGCGAATCGAACAGTGAGGCGGTCAGCAGGTAATAGTAGCCATTATGAAAATGATGTTCCAGCGTACAGTCAATGCCGTAATTTTTTCCTTTTCCGCCATTTACCAAAGGGGTCATCATGTAAAAATCGCGGTGATTGATAAGCGATGAGCGGTTGTTGTCTACTGTCACCGGGATGGCATACAGGTATTGGTAATACGGTTCTGCCTTCAGGCTCAGGTGTTCGGTAATTGCCCACTCGTATGCCAATACAAAATGATGCGCTTTTGAAAAACCTAATTTTTTGTTGGCGACTGCGCCTTCTCTTGGCGAGATTTCCACGAAATAGTAATCGAGATTTTCGCGCCGGCTGTGCTTACCATACGCCATACCGAAAGTCTGTTTCGGGGAAGCTTGCCAGCGAATACCGGCACGCGGTTCGACCGTTGCTTTTCCGTTCAATTGGAAGTACATGCCGAGCAAGCCCACGTTCGCCGTCAGGCGGCTGTTCAACCTGAAGGACGATTGGCTGAAAGCCGAAAACAGCGTAGAACTGCCCTTACCCATCGCATAATTGACCATATCGCCCGGTGGGACATGATGGATATCGGGACTGATACTGTAGTCCAAGTCAAAAAACAGTTTTGTAACATTGAAGCCTGTCCGGTTGGTATGCGAAGCATTAAATTTCGTGTTCAGAAAAGTATTGAAAGTAACGCTCCAATTTTCACTGTTCATGTTGGTAATCTGAACAGGCAACAGGGTCTTGTCGACGTAAACCTGTTCCATAGTTATTTGATTTTGAACGCAATTCACTGCCAAAGCGCTTTTCAGGTATGCTTTTTCCCCGATGGAAATTTGGTGTCCTATTCCACCAATGCCTTTCGTTTGCAGATAGTCGGCGTTATTTGCAAACGTATTTTGCCATTGTTTTGTATTTTTGAATGCCCGTTGCCGAAAATGATTGTTGCTACCGATGCCCCAAACGGAAACAGTTCCTGCCTTCTGTGTAGGAAAGTTTATCTTAAATGAAAAATCCTGAAAACGTATGCCTGCCGCCTCGCCAACCATTTTAGGAAACACATCGCCGATAAGGCTCAGCGACGAATACCGGTAATTGAACAAGTAGGAAGCCTGCTGCCCTTTTGCGAAAGGTCCTTCGGTTGCAACTTCGACACCTAATGTACCGATTTGCGCCGAGTGTTCGTAGCGTTGATGGTTTCCGTTGCGCAATTGTATGTCGAATACACCCGAAAGTGCATTGCCGTATTCTGCGGGAAAAGCGCCGGTGAAAAAGTCGGAACTACCCAACAAATAAGGACTTAATGCTGTGATGATACCACTCCCGGCGCCGGTTATATCGGAAAAATGCGTCGGGTTAACCGCTTCCACGCCCTCAATTCGCCATTGCAGGTACTGAGGCGAATTGCCGCGGATGGCAACGCCGTTGTTGCCCACGCTTCCCGAAACACCCGCATAAGCCGTAACCAATCGGGCAGGGTCGTCATATCCTCCGGCATACCGGCTCGCCTCATCGATACTGAACGTTCGGGCGGATGTGATCGCCATCCGGTTGTTCGGCTTTTCCTTGTTATTGCTTGTCCAATCAGGTATCTCTTTCAACCCCTGTACATTCTCCCGTAGGGCGATTTCCAAAAAAACTTCTTTCGCGGAAGTGACCATAATTTCCTTAAAAACAACCGGTTCGTATCCCATTCGGCTGACATGAATATTGTAACGTCCCACCGGCAAGCTGTCCAGAAGGAAATAACCTGTGGAATCGGTCAACGTCCCGATAACGGGATTTGAATAAAGCGCTACAACCGACACATCGGACAAAACCCGTCCGGAAGCGTCATCAGTCACAACACCCCGTATATTTCCCACAGGCTGCGCTGCAAGAAATACAGGAAACGCAAAGAACGATAACACGCCAAAACGCCAAATTTTTATTAAAAGTTTCATTAAAAAAATTAGCCTTCGTTGTATCCAATTGTTTACAAGGATTTTGTTTCAAATTTGCATAGATATCATTGATTATTTCCTTTAATGTGTATTTTCATTTTTTTAATTGCCCAGTCATAATGACTTGAAGTCACTGAAACGCAATATGCTCCCAAGGTTGATGAGCCTGTCCAGCTAAAAGTTTTTTTTGCAAATAATTCATCATTTGAAAAGGTTTCAATCAATATCATTACATCTTTATGGCTTTCTTTTAGTATCTTTTTTGCTTCAATCAATGGCGTATTTTTATGGTTTATACAGAATTGGACATTCATCGCGGGATATGTTTTCCAATTATACGGTTCGGGCAAAAAAGGCTTTATTAAGCCGTTTCGGTTCGTATGAATCCAGTTCAAAAATAATTGATGCCACTCATACAAATGTATAAGCACATCGCGGATATTTTTGTCCCTGCCCCAATGCGACTCTTTACCTGCAGCAGCCATATCACTACCAAATGTGGCGTTTTGTTGTGCTTCACTCATTGAATCAATAAGTTTCCACAACTTGTCAAATTGCCCGTTTGCGGCAATTAACAAATCCGTTTTCGTTGTTGCTCTTGACATTGTAAATCTATTTCTTATCATTTATGTAATTACGGAATTCTTTTTTTCCGCTTAAACCAAAAATAAAACGGTACACCCGAAAGCGCTGTTAAAATAGCAATCAATGATTCAACAGGCCGTTCGAGATACGCAAGAACGAGCATCACAAGACTTGCAAAAATAAAAATCAGCTGGACATAAGGATAGCCGGGCATTTTCAGAACGCTTTTCCCTGATCGCCTGATTTTCAGAACGCCCAAAACGGCAATAATCGGAAAAATCCCCAACGAAAAACCCATATAAATAAGTATTTGTTCAAAAGTCCCTGATAATACCATGATTATCGCGAGCGAACCCTGAAGCAATACCGAAGCGGAAGGAACCCCGAAACGGGAATGTATTTTGCCTGCAAACTGAAAAAAGTAACCTTGCTTTGCCATGGAATAATACACTCTTGGTCCTATAATAATATTTGCGCTCAACGATGAAAATAAGGCAAATGAAATGAGCAGTGAGATGACGGCTTCGGCTGTTTTGCCGAAAGCCAGCCCAGCTGCCAATCCGCCAATTTCGGGTTCGTTGATCATTTTATCGGGAGGAATGGCATAAACAAAAAACAAATTCAGTAAAAAATACAAAACCACAATAATTCCGGTTGAGATAAGTAGTGAACGTGGAATAATTTTGGCAGGATTTTTTATTTCGGAGCCGATATAGGTTGCAGAATTCCATCCGCTATAAGCAAACATAACAAACAAAAGCGACAAACCAATCGATTTCCATCCTGTAAATCCACCTGAAAATATTGAATTACCGGATAAGTTATCGAAACTTCCTTGCCCTATCGTAAATCCGGCTATTATTAATCCAACAACCAATACAACTTTCAGGATGGTGAGGCAATTTTGAATTTTTGCGCCCAAAATAATCCCACGGTAATGAATACAGGTGAACGTTAGAATGATTAATATAGCCAATATTTTACTCAATACATCAGGGTTAATGACCTGAATTTGAGGAAAAGCCCAAATAAAATATTTTGAAAAACCGATTGCCGATGCAGCAATGGGAGCCGAAAAACCGACAATCAACGAAAGCCAACCGCTTAAAAATCCGGGCAACGGGTGAAATAATTTGGAGATAAACGTATACTCGCCACCTGCTTCCGGATAATTTGCCCCAAGCTCGCCATACGAAAGGGCGCCACAAAATGCAATCAATCCGCCAATTACCCATAAAAACAACATGATCCAGGCGCTACCGAGATAACCCATTAAGTAACCCGTTGTTGTAAATATACCTGCGCCAATTACATTGGCTACCACGATGTTGACCACCGGGAAAAGCCCCAATTTCCTTTCAAGGTTATTTGATTGCATATTATCGGCTCATTTTGCTTTTGTTATATAATTTATTTTTATTTGGTTTTATGGCTGATCGAAATGCCTGAGCCGTTTCGGATAATGGTTGTTTTGTAATTATCCCGGCTTTCAATGTAATCAAGAAATTCGCGAATATCGCCTGAACGTTGCGTAACATTGTGTGCTGCAAAACATCCGCCAACTACAATTTTGGGATCCATAGCCATAAAATAATTTTTGTACCAGTCTTTATCGGCATCGCTGAATACGAAATCGTATTTGCTATTAAGCGCGGGAACTAATTCGTGGGCATTGCCAAGACGGGCGTCAATGAAATCAGCCAGCCCTGCCTTTTTAAAATTTTCTACAGCCTGACGATGTCTGTTTGGGTCAATTTCAAAGGTTATCAACTTACCGCCGGTTTTACTCAACGCCCAGGCAATCCAAATGCCCGAATGTCCGGTTGAAGTACCAATCTCTACAGCCGTTTTGTAATTATTATCCACGATAAGATCGTACAAAACTTTACCATCCGACAAGGGGACATTCAAATCCCTCCAACTTCTTGCATTTTCCTCCAGAAATGATTTAACTTTCCTGTCCAAATCCGTTTTTATTTCGGGATATTGCGCCCAAGTTAAATTTGTCTGAACAAGCAAAAAAGTCGTAAGCAATACCTTAAATATCAATATTTTAACCATAATGTATTTGAATAATTTATTTCAAACAACAAAAGTAGATGAAATTATTGTTTATTCCAAACGCATGGAACGAATAATTTTATTTGATAAAGAAAAGTACATAATTATTTTGAAATTCATCAAAAAATTTTGCCGTATGCAATATTTTCCGCACTTTTGCATCCATTATAAATTTAAATATCTACAATGGTGAAAACTGAGAAATTTTGGACATTTGTATTTTTAGGATTTGTGTTGTTGCTTCATCCGGTAACCGTTTTTGGTCAGGTTAATTCGGGAAATAGCAATTACGAACCTCAATCCGGGCAATCGGGTAAGGATGTAGTTTGGGTTCCTACCCCACATCAACTTGTTGATGTAATGATACGTATGGCAAATTTGACATCGAACGACTATTTGGTTGATCTGGGTTCGGGCGATGGAAGAATTGTAATTGCAGCGGCTAAAAAAGGCATTAAAGCAGCCGGAGTTGAATTTAATCCTGATTTGATTGAATTCTCAAAAAAGAATGCCAAGAGCGAAGGCGTAGCTGATAAAACAGAGTTTGTTCAAGCTGACTTTTTTGAATATGACATGTCGAAGGCTACGGTTATCACGATGTTTCTATTGACTGATATAAACAGAAGGCTGAAACCCACCTTACTTGAATTGAAACCCGGGACTCGCATCATCACAAATACTTTTTCAATAGACGACTGGAACTACGATGAAAAAGAAGAATTAAACGACAACAGTATTTCGTGGAAAACTGCTTACATGTGGATTGTACCGGCCAAAGTTGAGGGGACATGGAAATTTGAAGGGGGTGAAATGACCTTAGCCCAGACTTACCAAAAAGTTACCGGAATAATGAAAATCGGCAATATATCATATCCCATTACAGACGGAAGACTGCGCGGAGACGTTTTAAGTTTCACCTGCAACAGCGAGTTCAAGATTACATGTACGGTAAATAATCGAAACATGAAAGGGACTTCCGAAAGGGAAGGAAAATCCCGACCATGGGAAGCAACCAAACAGTAAAATCGATATAGTTGATACCCTTTTCGTTACGGAAGGGTTGCCTTAACAATTATTTCGTGATGAATCGTTGCTCAACCCCTTCGAATGTGATCTTCACCGGTTGGATATGTCCGTTTGAGTCGAAATACATTTTTTCGATGCAAGTTACGCGATAGTCGCGGGCAGTTTCTCCTTTCGGTCGGCGGTGATATACAATATAATAGTCGTCAGAGCCGGGGATATGGATGACAGAATGATGCCCGGCTCCCGTTGCGATCGTCGAATCTTGCTGTAAAATCCTGTTTTCTCTGTTAAACGGCCCATAGGGTGAGTCGGATATGGCATAGGCAACCGAATAGTTGGGTCCGGTCCATCCACCTTCGCTCCACATAAAATAGTACTTCCCGTTCTTTTTAAACATAAAGGGGCCTTCCACATATCCTTGAGGGGTGACTTCCTTAAAAATGGTTCCATCGTCGAGCGGAAGCAGACCGGTAAAATCGTCGTTTAAACGCACCATATTGCAGTGACGCCAACCACCGTAATACATATAATATTTGCCATCGTCGTCGCGGAAAACGAATTGGTCGATGGGTTGGGCGCCGTTTACATTTTCATTGATTAATGGTTTGCCCAATAAATCTTTATAAGGGCCTTCAGGGCGGTCGCTTACCGATACGCCGATTCCGCCAATCAGGTCATCGCGTACATCGTTCGCGCTGAAAAAGAAATAATACTTACCGTCTTTGCGTATCACCGAAGGCGCCCACATCGCACGATTGGCCCATTTCACTTCGGTATTATCCAAAATACGTTCATGTTTCGTCCAGTTAATCAAATCTTTGGAAGAAAAGCAATCAAAAAACACTTGCTTTTCGTACACATTACTAAAGGTCGGATAAATCCAGTAGGTGTCATCGTAAATAATCCCCTCGGGATCGGCATACCATCCTTCGAATAGCGGATTGCCGCTCATCAATTTCTCTTTGGGCGCCTGACCGTTTCCTATTGTTGCAAAAAGGATGATCAAACTCAATAAAAGACTCGTTCTTTTCATCGTTATTCATTTATTAATTATATACAGTATTTTTTTACGTAAAATCAATGCTCATCTGCACTGATTGATCTATCGTATGCGATTGATATGCGCTACATTTGTAGTATTTACACAAACGACACTCCCGATCGCTTCGATATACAGCAATAAATATTTCTTTTTTATCTTTCTGATTTTCCCTGAAATATGTTTAAAAGCCCCTCTCAATATTTCGACTTCTTCGCCTTCACAAAGTTGACTATTGGCAGCCTGTTCCAAAAACAATTTGATTTCGTGTATATCATTTTTGCGTAAAACAGCCGGTTTGCCACTATAATAAACCATCCGAACAACGCCATTGACTTTCAATAGATTATAGAGTTGCGATTCGGCGCATCGCACAAATATATAAGAAGAAAACAACGGCTTTTCGACAATCTTGATGCGGTCTGACCAAACGCGAGGCGCCCGATGTAAAGGCAGATAACACTCATCTACCAAAGTCTGCAAACGTTCATGTACCCTTTTTTCGGCTCGGGGTTGCGTATATAAAACATACCATTGCGTTGTTGGGATTCTCCCACCAACCCACTTTTCATCCTCTCCTTGCCCACTTTGGATTGGAACAGGACAATTCTCATTCGAAATCATTTCTCATATTTTGATAAATAATAATAGGTTCCGCGAGATGGTTGGCTTTCGATCCGGTAGCGATTGGAAGCTGTCACGCAAAATGAATACTCTTGTTCCGAATTGATATTTACCGGTAAATAGACTTCGGTTCCACGTATGCCGGTTGCCAGAATGGATTGCGCTTTATCGGTATCAATTGCATTAGAAGGCGCATAATATACTGTATATACGTAGTCTTCATTCGAAGGTGCATCCCATGTGAGTTTTAAGTAATTGTTGTCGCGCTTGACAACAATCTCGCGGGGCGCATCAGGCACGGCATCGTTCATCCAGACTAATGGTGGCAATTGAGCAGGGTATTTGAAAAAGTTATATTTCAATTCATGATACAATCCTTTTTCGTTTTCGATCACAAATTGGGTTCTGAAAAATGCTAAACCGGCGACTCCCTGTTTGCGGGCGTAATCCATCTGGTCTTTAATCTCCGATAAATTCCAGTTTCCTTCACTTGCACTCAACCGGTAGGCGCCTAAGCCTACCACCCGGCTTCGCCGGGTTGTCTGTTCCATCCAGTTGTTGACAAATGGATAAAAATCATTTTGCCTGTAATACATCATCGGGACGATCATATCTTGCTTTCCGGCTTGCAGCCAAGCTTTCGGGTCTTGAAAGACATCGTCGTAGGCCGTCCATCCAATATTCGGATACTGCGAAAGCCTTCTGTATTTCCCTAACGGCGAGCTGCTTACCTGCACCCAAGGTTTTTCTTGTTTCACCCAGTCGTGAATCCTGCCGATAAAACGGTTGATATTTTCACGCCTCCAATCGGCTATTTGTTGCCCATTCCCATATTTTGCGTACGATCGCTGGTCGGGAAATGAGTTTGCCGCTTCGGGATAACGGATATAATCGAATTGAACACCGTCAATATCATAGTTTTGGACAACTTCTTTGACCAAAGAAAGGACGTAATCGGCTGTTTCGGGCAATCCGGGGTCTAAATACCATTCATTGCGGTGTTGCAAACACAGTTCCGGGCGCCTATTCACAACGGACGATGCTCCTTGTTCCGCGACCACCCTCGCCGATCCAACCGGGAAAGTGACAAAAAAAGCATGGCACTCCATACCCCGTTTATGACATTCGTCTATGATATATTGCAATGGGTCATATCCGGGAAGTCGACCGTAGTACCCCGTAAAAACTTTCGATACAGGTTCTATCTTTGAATCGTAAATCACATCTCCCCGCAACCGGGTTTGTACAAAAACCGTATTGAAATGGGCGTCTCGCAAACTATCCAAGATGTCGCACAATTCCTGTTTCTGACGTATTTCCTCAGTTTTATTCGATACCGTACGTCTTGGCCAGTCCAATCCGAATATCGTGGTCAACCAAACAGCGCGTATTTCCTGTTTGGGGTAATCACTTCCGGCAACAGGCAGATTGGCGATCAATAAAATCAGACTTAATATACTTTGTTTGAATATCGAACCCGGTCTATTCATTACCAATTGATTGAATTAATAAACCTGATTGCATCGTCGGGTATGTCGGTTGTGATGAAATCCGCTCCGTAACCAATCATTTCACGCATGATTTCCAAATCATTGACCGTCCACACGTTAATACCCAAGCCCAGCGCTTTGGCTTCTTTGAACCATTGCGGATTTTTCAACATCACATCAAAATGATAATCCAATCCGGCAAAACCCATCGACTTCAATTCCTTGGGTGTTAAGTCTCCGTTCAGATAATAAACATCCGACTCGGGCGCCAACCGGATAAATTCCCGGGCAGCTTCCAAATCAAACGTGATGTATTCCGTTTGCAATTGCAAATTCTTCTCCCTGACCAATTCTACCGAACGGCGGGCGGCTTCACGACTCCATCCGGGGTCGTTTTTCTTGCCGATCTTCAATTCGAAAATAAGCCTGCTCGTTTGCAGATGCCT
>JAIRJR010000258.1 GCA_031260575.1 Tannerella sp. | reverse complement strand
GAAACTAAAAAAATTATTACCAATAATGTTCCAATTATTTTGGACTTTACCTATGAAGGAAAAAGATTCTTTTATTTTATTGGGTACTGAAAATTTCGCTCCAAAGTGAGCCACTAATTTCGGAGCAAAGTGAGCCACCTGTTTCGCTGAAAGAGAGCCAAAAGTTAAAAAAAGAGGAGTAAAAAAAAGTGGTCAAATCACGACTGCCATTCCGGCATAAGTGAGCCAAAAGTTAATTCGTTGAAATATCGAAAGGCTCATTATTTTTTTTATGGAGGGGGCGATTTCGATTTCGGCAAACTGGGCCACTTGTTAAAATCTTCTTAGTTCGGATTTGTAACAAACCATAACTTTACGGGTTAAAACGTAAAATTATGGCAAATAAAACACTCGGTATGTTACAGATCAGAAAAATATTACAATTAATGGAAGAAGGCCGTTCCAAACGGTTTATATCCCGGGAACTCGGAATCAGTCGGGGAACGGTTGATTCCTACGAGCATAAAGTTCGAATCAGTGGTTTAACACTCCATCAATTATTGTGTCTGAGAGACCCTGAGATTTTTAGTTTTCTTCATGAGAGCTTATCTTCTACAATCTTTTCAATATCGGACAAACGCAAATCAGATTTAGATAATCGCATAGATTATTTTCTGTCTGAATTGAAGAAAACGGGAGTAACCCGTCAGCTTCTGTGGCAGGAATATAAGGAAATCAATCCGGACGGATACGGTTATACACAGTTTTGTGAATACCTAAATCAGGAACGTTCATTGCGCAGTGTTACCATGCACTTGGAACACAGTCCGGGCGAAACACTTCAGGTTGATTTTGCAGGTAAAAAGCTGTATTATACAGATAAACATACAGGAGAACGTAAATCCTGTCCCGTTTTGGTCTGTGTCCTTCCATTTAGTGGTTATACATACGTGGAAGCCTTACAGGACGCTTCCCAGCGATGCCTTTATGAATCACTCGGTCGTTGTCTGCGCTACCTGGGTGGAGTTCCTATGAGCGTATTGAGCGATAACATGAAACAATACGTTCTCAAGCCCGATCGCTATGAACCTGCATTCATCGCCATGGCAGAGCAATGGGCCGTTTATTATAACACTACCTTATTAGCGGCTCGTGTAAAAAACCAAAAGACAAGCCCTCCGTAGAAAAGAGCGTGCATATCGCTTACCTGAGAATATTTGCACCCTTGAGAAATCGCACCTTTTTCAGTTTGTCCGATTTGAACCTTGCGATAATGGATTGTTTTGACGTTCTCAATACTACCCCGATGAAAGGATACGAACTGAGTCGCGAAGAACGTTTTGAAACAGGAGAAAAGCAGTTTCTAAAACCGCTTCCCGATTGGGATTTTATCATTAAAAATGAGACCCGGGCCAAGGTACAGCGTAATTATCATGTGATACTCGGAGAAGATATGCATCAGTACAGCGTACCTTATATTTATGTTGGCAAAGAGGTAAAAATCATTTACGACTCGGTGGAAGTTGAGATATATCTCGGCTTGGAGCGTATTGCACTGCACAGAAGGAGCATCTCCCGAAACGGATATACAACTAAGGAAGAACATCTGCCCGAACGGCATCTGCGCTACAAGCAAACCAAAGGATGGAATGAAGAATATTTTTTGAGACAGGGCGCTAAAGTTGGTGTCAATACCCAATCGGTAATCAAACGTTTACTGGAGCGTAATCGCTTTCCCGCACAAACATACAATGCCTGTCTGGGAATATTTTCTCTGGGGAAAAAATATGGGAACGACCGTTTGGAAGCAGCCTGCAGAAGAGCAATGACTGCGCCGGCAACCACTTATCAGATAATCAGTAATATATTGAAAAATAACTTGGATAAATCAGAAGTGTCTGAAGAAGAAGTTTCTAACATCCCGAAACACGAAAATATCAGAGGAAAAGAAACCTATCAATAATAAACAGGAAAAACAATCTAATAACAATTATATTGCATTTACAATGCGATTAAATAACAATTAATTTTATTACAAACAATTAAAAAAACAGAAACAAAATGAACTCACAAAACACTATTTACGAGTTGGAAAGACTCCACTTAACAGGAATGAAACGGGTATATGACACCGTACTGTCACTTCCTCAGCAGGAACAACCGGACATCCATCACTTTATGGCGCAACTCACCGAAGCCGAGTTACAGCAACGATTACACAACCGTACTGAAATGTATCTCAAACTCAGTAAACTCAGGTATGATGCAATATTGGAACAGGTACACTGCACAACTGACCGGAATCTGACAAAAGAATCCATTGCTGCCATTGCAGATTGCGGATTCATCAAAAGAGCTGAAAATATACTCATTACCGGCGCCGCCGGCTGTGGTAAAAGTTTCCTTGCCTGTGCCATCGGACGGCAGGCTTGCGCTTTTGGTTATAAAACCATGTACTTCTCTATGAGCAAGTTTTTAGAAAAAATTACCCTCTGCAAGTTAGAGGGTACGCTCTTGAAGTTCCTTAATCAGATTGAAAAAGTGCACTTGCTGATATTGGATGACTTTGGCATGCATCCTTTGGATGCTAACGTCAGGCTCGCCCTGTTGCAGATACTCGAAGACAGATACGGAAAACACTCTGCCATAATAACATCTCAACTCCCCGTCGCTAATTGGTACGAATATATCAATGAATCGACAGTTGCTGATGCAATAATGGACAGATTGGCAGGTATCGCACATCGCTTTGAGTTAAAAGGGCAATCTTTACGTAAAAAATATATCAATTAATTTTTGTATCTTTGTCCACAAATCCGATCTTTTAACTATTGGTAACATGTGGCTCTGTTTCCCCGAAACGGTGGCTCACTTTCGCCGAAATTTTCAAGTTATTTTTTAGGAGATGAATTTATACCTATGTATTATGTCGGTATTTTGGGAAAAGACCCACAAAATTTAGTGGCTAAAGCCGGTTATATTGGTAATCCATCTTGCAGTGAATTTGAATATTCGTTTATTGATGATGGTTACGTTGGTTCATTGTATGTGGATGAATGTATCCAAGAAAATATGACATTTACTTACAAATAATCAGAATATTAACAAAACAAGAAACGGCAAGCCTGAAAAATGATTTGCCGTTTCAATATAGAGTGAATTAAAAAATTATTTATTAACGTACATTGATTTACAAACTGTGTAAACCACTGTGTAAACTAAAACAAAAAACAGCTACAAATTTTATGTAACTGTCTAATATTAAATGATATTTCAATATGTTTAAACCTCTCCCAAAGCAGGTGCGCTAACCGGGCTTCGCTACACCTCGATTTTACGACAACAAAGGTAGTAAATAATTATGAATTATGAATTAAAAATTAAGAATTTATTTTTATTACATTGTAATAGGCTGAAAATAATGCTTTTATATTTTGGATAGCAGAAAGCCTAAAATCAAGTAAAATGTCGATTTTAGACTTTATTTATGATGAAAAAAGGTAAGGAATATCAGGTATGATTGGGTAAAAAGTTTACGTTTTTTATGAATTATGGATTGCTTCGCTCGCAATAACGATAAGGCACGCTACCTCACATCAGCGCCCCACAGCAGTTTTCTCCTCAAAGTTTCGTAAAAATTTTGAGGATAACGTTTTACGAGCTTAATGGTGAAACCGGCTTTCCGGATGACAAACTTGCTTCCCGAAGGATATATTTCCGAACGACCATCCAATGCAGCCAAAAAATTGTTGCTCCGGGATTCGACTTCCAAACGGATGCAATAGTCTTCAGGAATGACTAACGGACGGACATTCAGCGAGTGAGGAGCTACCGGACTTAATACGATGTTATTCGCCTGCGGAAGAATAATTGGTCCATTGACGCTCATCGAATAAGCCGTAGAGCCGGTTGGCGTGGCAATCAGCAAACCGTCCGCCAGATAATTTGTTAAATATTCATCATTCAAAGACGTGTGAATAGTTATCATCGAAGAAGTATCCCGCTTGACTATGGCAATTTCATTCAAGGCGTAGTTATAGTTTCCGCGAAACGGCGGATTGCTTTCCAGTTCAAGTACGCTTCGTTCTTCAATTGTATATTCCTTCCGGTAAATCTCGTCTAAAGTGATTTCAATGTTGTCCGTATCAATATCAGCCAAAAAACCAAGCCTTCCGATATTGATTCCAAGAATGGGAATATTCTGCCGTCCCACCCAGGCAGCTGTCTTCAAGAAAGTCCCATCGCCGCCCAAGCTGATTGCCAAATCCATCTCAAGATTGTCCGGCTCAATTAATCCGTCAATGGCAGGCGCATAAGCGAATTGTTTATTCAAATAATTATAAAACCGGCGCTCTACAAAAATTTCCGCATGTAATATCTGTAGTTTATCAAAAAGTGCATGAACGCTTTTCTGTTTCTCGCCCGGAAAATTATAACCAAATATACCTGTTTTCATAATTGCTGAATTATATTTTTACCCCTAAATCCACTAAAGGGGACTTTTGGTGGCTGGGGGTAACATTGTTTTTTTCAAGTAAATCCATTATTTTTGTACTCTTATTAGATGCTAATCAGATGCAAAATTAATTATTTATTTACAAATATGCTTAAAGCATAAAAATTATCAATTATGAAAAAGGTATTTATTTTTTTAGCCGAAGGCTTTGAAGAAACCGAAGCGATTGGAACAATGGATGTAATGCGTCGCGGCGGATTGGACGTAACGTCCGTTTCCGTCACAGGAAAATTGACTGTAACCAGTGCTCATGGAGTAACTGTTACTGCTGACGCGATTTTTGAAAACGCAGATTTTTCATCGGGCGATATGCTGGTTTTACCGGGCGGAACGCGGGGAGCAGATAACCTAAATGCCCATGCCGGCGTTAAAAGCGCTTTGAAACAATATGCGGCAGATGGTAAAAAAATAGCTGCAATTTGCGCAGCGCCAATGGTTTTGGGCGGTTTGGATTTATTGCAAGGGAAAAAGGCAACGGCTTATCCGGGCTTTGAACCAACGCTGAAAGGCGCAACTTATGTAAACGCTCCGGTTGTTATAGACGGGAATATCATCACCGGACATGGTCCCGGGTTCACTTTCCAGTTCGGATTGGCAATTGTCGAGGAATTGCTCGGAAAAGCAAAAGCCGACGAAGTGGCAGCAGGGATGTTGTTGAAATATTAAATCGTTTCAATAAATCCTGTCAAGCCTTTAGCGAAATTGTCCCATGAAAGCGCCTGTTTTTCTTTTTGGATATTTTCAATGAATAATTCCTTATTCAAGAGAAAGAATTTCTGAATATTTTCCGCCAGACTTTCGGAGGTCGGAAGGCAGACCAGCCCTGTTCCGGCACGTTCTATGCTTTCTTTCAATCCGCCAAC